>NZ_SMJY01000107.1:0-21047 GCF_004348355.1 Micromonospora sp. KC721
CGTCCCGGCGCACCCACCCCCACCAGGACGACCCGCCCGACGACACCACCGCGTACCACCTCGGCCTGTCTCGGCCCGGTGGTGTACGAGATCGACGGCGCCGACACCGCCGACCGGCCCCGGTCGCTGTGTATCGCGGTCGGCGGGGTGCTGCGTGTTCGCAACGTCGGCCCGGAGGAGTTGACCGCGACGCCGCCCGGCTTGGCGGTCTGCCGCTACGAGGCCGGCATCTACAACTGCCAGCTGGTCGAGACCGGCACGGTGTCGATCACCCTGACGTATCCGAGCGCACACACGATCCGGGTCGTCGTCCGCTGACCGGTTTCGCGTCGCGGGCGGTCATCCCGCCCGCAGCGCCATCGAGTCCAGCAGGTCGTCGACGAAGGTCACGCTCGCCCCGTCCGGCGGGGTCACCTGCACGTACGCGAGCGTGGCACCGCCGGTGAGCAGGGCGGCAGCCTCGACGATGACCGGTTTGCCGGCCGGGCATCCGGCGTACCGGGCGATGGTCCACTCCAGGTCGGCCCGGCGGGCGGTCCGCACCGGGTCGGCGCGGCACCGCGGGTGGGTGTGTCCGGCGAGGAAACCGGCCGGGTCGGTGGCCGCCTCCCGGGTGTCGGACAGGCCGATGAACGCGCCGGGCACCTCGGGGTCGGTGACCCAGTGCCCCGGGTCGGGTGAGATCACCATGGCCGGTGCCAGGCCGCCGCGGGACGCGGGGCGGCCTGCCCAGCCGGCGCCCTCCGCCCGCCAACCGGGCGGCAGCCGTACGCTGATCCGCCCGCTGGCGTCGGTGGCCACCCCGACCGGACGGTCCCGCCAGAGGTCGACCGCCACCACCCCGGCCGCCGTGACAGCGGCCAGGACCAGCGCGAGGGCCACCCGCCGGTGACGTCCCCGCCGCCGGCGGCGGCGCTCCGGTCGGTCACCGGAGGTGACCGCCTCGGCCAGCGCCCGCGCGAACGCGTCCGCGTCGCGGTACCGGTCGGCCGGCGCCGGTGCGGTGGCCCGGGTCAGGACGGCGGCCACGCCCGCCGACGGCCCGGCCGAGCCGAAGAGCCGCAGGCCGAGCCGGCCCAGCCCGTACACGTCGGCCCGCTCGTCGACGGTCGACGACGGGTCGTCCTGCTCGGGGGCCATGTAGCCGGGGGTGCCGGCGCGGGCGGTCAGCCCGGACGCGGCGGCCATCGCCTTGGCCAGGCCGAGGTCGGCGACCACGATTCGTCCGCCCGACCAGGCTTCCGCGTCGGCGGCGGGTACGGCGGGCGGGTCCGGCGGCGCGGGTCCGCCGGTGGTGGCGGCAGTGGTGTCGCCGGGTCGCGGCAGGCACAGCAGCACGTTGCCCGGCGTCAGGTCCCGGTGCACGATGCCCCGGCTGTGCAGATCGGCGACCGCGGCGGCCACCTGGCACAGGATGCGCAAGGCCGTGTCGGTGTGGACGTCCCCCGCCTCCAGCAGGTCGCGCAGGCTACCGCCGGTGGCCCACTCCATGACGATGTACGGTCGTCCGTCGGCGAGCTCGCCCACCGTGTGCACCCGGATCAGCCGTGGGCTGTCCACCTGCCGCAGCAGCCGCGCCTCCAGGCTGAACCGTTCCCGGATCCGCAGGTCGTTGGCCCAGTTCTCAGCCAGCACCTTGATCGCGACCCAGTCCCGCAGAGCGGGGTCGAACCCGAGCCACACGGTGGCGAACGCGCCCGCGCCCAGCAGGCGCTCGATCCGGCATCCGCCGATCTCGACCGGTCGTGCACCGGAGGGTGGTTGCACAGGTGCACGCTACCCGCCGCGGTCCGCCCACGCGCGCCACCGCCACCCGGACGGGCCTGCCGCCGGTACGACAGGTCACCCGTGGCACATCGACGCCGGTCACGCGAGATGCCGGCGACGCCTCCTGCGGCTACGGTTGGGGCCACCAGCTGTCGATCTCCGGGGAGGGTGTGTGCTGGCACTGGTGGCTGTCCATGCGCTTGCAGCCGTGGTCGCTCCGGCGCTGGTACGTCTCTGGGGCCGGCGCGCGCTGCACCTGCTGGCGTGCGTCCCCGCCGCCGCCCTCGGCTGGGCGTTGACCCAGACCGGCACGGTTCGCTCCGGCACGCCGGTCGTCGAGACGGTCACCTGGGTGCCGCAGCTCGGCCTGGACATCGCCCTGCGGATGGGGACGCTGTCCTGGTTGATGGTGCTGCTCGTCGGCGGGGTCGGCGCCCTGGTGCTGGTGTACGCCGCGCACTACTTCCGTTCCGACGATCCGGGGCTCGGCCGCTTCGCGGCCGTGTTCGTCGCGTTCGCGGGGGCGATGCTGGGCCTGGTGGTCTCCGACGACCTGCTGCTGCTGTACGTGTTCTGGGAGCTGACGACCGTCTTCTCGTACCTGCTGATCGGCAGCGACCCGACGCGGCGGGCCAGCCGGCACGCGGCGATGCGGGCGCTGCTGGTGACCACCCTGGGCGGGCTGGCGATGCTCGCCGGGTTCGTGATGCTCGGGCAGCACGCCGGCACGTACCGGTGGTCCGAGGTCGCCGACAACCTGCCCGACGGCGGCTACCTCACAGTCGCCCTGGTGCTGGTGCTGCTCGGCGCGCTGAGCAAGTCGGCGATCTTCCCGTTCAGTTTCTGGCTGCCGGGGGCGATGGCGGCGCCGACGCCGGTCAGCGCGTACCTGCACGCCGCGGCGATGGTGAAGGCGGGGGTGTTCCTCGTCGCGCTGCTGGGGCCGGCGGTGGCCGAAGCCACGCCGTGGCGGCCCGTGCTGCTGGCCAGTGGCCTGGTGACGCTGCTGCTCGGCGGCTGGGCGGCGCTGCGGCAGGTCGACCTGAAGCTGCTGCTCGCCTACGGCACGGTCAGCCAGCTCGGCCTGCTGATGGTGATCCTGGGCGCCGGCACCCGGGACACCGCGTTGGCCGGCGTGGCGATGGTGCTGGCCCACGCCATGTTCAAGGCCACCCTCTTCCTCGTGATCGGCGTCGTCGACCACGTCGCCGGCACCCGGGACCTGCGCGAACTCAGTGGGCTGGGCCGGCGGGCGCCGGCGCTGACGGTGGTGGCCGGGCTCGCCGCCGCCTCGATGGCCGGTCTGCCACCGATGGCCGGGTTCGTCGCCAAGGAGGCGGCGGTCGAGGCGTTCCTGCACGGCGGCACGACCGAACTGGTGGTGCTCGGCGGGGTGCTGGTCGGCTCGACCCTGACCGTCGCGTACACGCTGCGTTTCCTCTGGGGCGCGTTCACCGTGAAGCCCGACGTACCGCTGGCCCGGCCCGGACCGGTCGGGTGGCCGCTCCTCGGGCCGGCCGCGGTGCTCGCCGTCGCCGGCCTGGCGGCGGGCGCCCTCGCTCCGGCGGTGGACCGGGTGCTCGCCCCGTACGCGGACCTGTATCCCGGCGCCGGGCCCGGCTACCATCTCGCGCTCTGGCATGGGCTGACTCCCGCGCTCGGCCTCTCCGTCCTGGCGGTCGCCGCCGGTGTCGGAGTGTTTCTGCTGCTGCACCGGCGGCAACCGCGCCTGGTCCGGCTGCCCTTCGACGGCGCCACCGTCCACGACCGGCTCGCCCGCGGCGTCGACCGGGCGGCGGTGGAACTCACCGGCGCCACCCAGCGCGGCTCCCTTCCGTTCTACCTGGGGGTCATCCTGCTGGTGTTGGTCGTCCTGCCGGGCGGGGCACTACTGGCCGGCGTGCCGTGGCCCCGGCGGTTCCACCTCTGGGACACTCCCCTGCAGGCCGTCGCCGCCGCCGTGGTCGTCGTCTCCGCGGTGGCCGCCGCCCGTGCCCGGCGCCGACTGACCGCGATGATCCTGGTCGGCGTGACCGGTTACGGCACCGCACTGTTGTTCATCCTGCACGGCGCCCCCGATCTGGCGCTGACCCAGTTCCTGGTGGAGACCGTCACGATCGTCATGGTCGTGCTGGTGCTGCGCCGGCTGCCCGCCACGTTCTCCGAGCGGCCCACCCGGGCCGGCCGGCGGGGCCGGATCGCGCTGGGCGTCGTCGTGGGTGTGGTCGCGGCCGGAATGGCGTACGTCGCGGCGGGGGCCCGGGTGGCCACCCCGGTCTCGGTCGGCTTCCCCGCCGAGGCCGTCTCCTACGGCGGCGGCAAAAACGTGGTCAACGTGACACTGGTGGACATCCGGGCCTGGGACACCATGGGCGAGATCGCGGTGCTGGTGGTGGCCGCCACCGGGGTGGCCAGCCTGATCTTCCGCCACTCCCGGGACCTGGACCTGCGCAGCGGCATTCCGGGGGTCGGCCGCAGCGAGTCGGTGCGACCGCGCTGGCTCACCAGCGGGGCCACGGCACGACAGCAGTCGGTCATCCTCCAGGTCGTGACCCGCCTGCTGTTCCACGCCATCGTGCTCTTCTCGATCTACCTGCTCTTCTCCGGCCACAACGCCCCCGGCGGCGGCTTCGCCGCCGGGCTGGTCGCCGGTCTCGGGCTGGCCGTGCGGTACCTGGCCGGCGGGCGTACCGAACTCAACGGAGCGGCCCCGGTGGACGCCGGCCTGGTGCTCGGCGCCGGGCTGTTCGTCGCGGTCGGTACCGGCCTCGCCGCGATGGTGCTGGGCGGCGAGTTCCTGCAGAGCGCCCTGCTCGACGTCCACGTGCCCGTCCTGGGGCATGTCCACTTCGTCACGTCGGTCTTCTTCGACGTCGGCGTCTACCTGATCGTGGTCGGCCTCGTCCTGGACATCCTGCGCAGCCTCGGCGCGGAGATGGACCGCCAGCAGGAGACCGACCAGCGGGAGAGCGAACCGGCCGGCCACCGGACGGAGGAGTTGGTGTGAGCCCGAACCTGACCTACGTCCTGGTCGTCGGCGTCCTCGTCGCCGCCGGGGTCACGTTGCTGCTGGAACGCAGCCTCACCCGGGTACTGATGGGCGTCATCCTGCTCGGCAACGGAGCCAACCTGCTCCTGCTCACCGGGGGCCGCTCCGGTGGCGCGCCGATCGTCGGCACCACCGCCGAGCAGGACATGGCCGACCCACTTCCCCAGGCGATGGTGCTGACCGCCATCGTCATCACCCTCGGCATGACCGCGTTCCTGCTGGCCCTGGCCTACCGTAGCTGGCACCTGAACGGACACGACGAGGTGCAGGACGACGTCGAGGACCGCCGCATCGTCGAGCTGGCCGACCGCGACGAGGGCCCCGGCACCGCGGACGTCGAGGCCGGGGACGACGACCCGGCGTCGAACCCCGCCGAAGAGCAGGTGGCCGCCACCGGCGCGCCGGGAGGACGCGCATGACCTGGCTCGTCCCGTTGCCGGTGGTGATGCCGCTGCTCGGCGCCGCCCTGACCCTGCTGCTCGCCGGCCGGCCGTACGCCCAGCGGTGGGTCAGCCTCACCGTCCTCACCGCCACCGTGGCGGTCGCCGGCACGCTGCTGGTGCGGTCGTCGCTGCACGGGCCACTGGTCGTCGAGGTCGGCGGCTGGGTCGCGCCGCTGGGCATCGTGCTGGTCGCCGACCAGCTCGCCGCGCTGATGCTCGTCGTCTCGGCGGCGGTCACCCTCTGCGTACTGGTGTACTCCATCGGGCAGGGCATGGCCGACGGCAACGAGGAGACGCCCCTGTCGGTCTACCACCCCACCTACCTGGTGCTGACCGCCGGCGTGTGCAACGCGTTCCTCTCCGGTGACCTGTTCAACCTCTACGTCGGTTTCGAGATCCTGCTGGTCGCCAGCTACGTGCTGCTGACCCTCGGCAGCACCGAGACGCGGATCCGGGCCGGCACCACGTACGTCGTGGTGAGCCTGCTCTCGTCGCTGATCTTCCTGGTGGCCATCGGCCTGGTCTACGCCTCGACCGGCACCCTCAACCTGGCCCAGCTCGCCGACCGCCTCGACGCCCTGCCGGACGACCTGCGGCTGGTCCTGCAGGCCATGCTGCTGCTGGCCTTCGGTATCAAGGCCGCGGTGTTCCCGCTGTCGGCCTGGCTACCGGACAGCTACCCGACCGCGCCGGCTCCGGTCACCGCCGTCTTCGCCGGCCTGCTCACCAAGGTCGGCGTGTACGCGATCATCCGCACCGAGACGCTGCTGTTTCCCGGTGGCCGCACCGCCGACCTGCTGCTGGTGGCCGCGGCGCTGACCATGGTGGTCGGCATCCTCGGTGCGGTGGCCCAGTCGGACATCAAGCGGCTGCTGTCGTTCACCCTGGTCAGTCACATCGGCTACATGCTGTTCGGCGTCGGCCTGACCACCTCGCTCGGCCTGTCCGCGGCGATCTTCTACGTGGTGCACCACATCACCATCCAGACCACCCTGTTCCTCGCCGCCGGCCTGGTCGAGCGGCGGGGCGGCAGCACCGCGCTGGACCGCCTCGGTGGGTTGGCGCGCGTGTCGCCGCTGCTGGCGGTGCTGTTCTTCGTACCCGCCCTGAATCTGGCCGGCATCCCGCCGTTCTCCGGGTTCCTGGGCAAGCTCGGCCTGGTCCAAGCGGGCGTGGCAGACGGCGGGCCACTGGCGTGGACGCTCGTCGCCGGTGGCCTGCTGACCAGCCTGCTCACCCTCTACGCCATCGCCCGGGTGTGGAACCTCGCCTTCTGGCGCGCGCCGCACCCGGACATGCCCGCCCCGGGCGACGCCGCCCGGGCGGCCGGTACCGCCGGCGCCGAGCAGCCGCACGACGACGCTCCCCACGCGGTCGCCGTACTGCCCCGGCTGATGATCGCGCCCACCGCCGTACTGGTCGGGCTCGGGCTGGCGTTGACCGTGGCGGCCGGGCCACTGTTCGCGCTCAGCACCGACGCCGCCGACGACCTGCTGCGCCGCACCCCGTACGTCGAGGCCGTGTTTCCGGACGGTGCCCCGTGACCGGTGCCCCGATGACCCCGGCGAGCCCCGCCGAGCCGACCAACCCACCGCTGACCCGCCGCGCCCGACGACGCAACCGTCTCGTCGCCGTGACCGGCCTGGTCCTGGTCTGGGTGTTGTTGTGGGGCACCTTCACCTGGGCGAACCTGATCGGTGGCCTGTTGGTCGCCGTCGTGCTGCTGGCGGCCTTCCCGTTGCCGCCGGTGACCTTCGCCGGCCGGATCCGTCCGGTACCGCTGGCCCGCTTCTGGTCGCGGTTCCTCCGGGACCTCGTGGTCGCCTCCGTCCAGATCGCCTGGCTGGCGCTACGGTTCGGGCACACGCCACGCAGCGCGATCATCGCCGTGCCGCTGCGGGTGAACACCGACCTCAACCTCACCCTCACCGCCGAGGCGTTGTCCCTCGTGCCCGGGAGCCTCATCCTCGAAGCCGACCGGCGGACCGGCACCCTGTACGTCCACGTCCTCGGGGTCCGCACCCTCGACGAGGTGCAGCGGTTCCGCCGCGACGTGCTGGACCTCGAAGCGCGGATCGTCGCCGCCATCGGTTCGTCCGAGGAACGACGCCGCGTGGCGCGGGCCGACCCAGCCGGCCCACCGGAGCCGACCCACCTGGAAGGGACACCGACGTGACCGTCGTCGCCGTCACCGTCACCGCGCTGCTCACCATGGCCAGCGGGCTCACCCTCGTACGCATCATCCGCGGGCCGTCGATCCTCGACCGGGCCGTCGCCACCGACGTCCTGCTGGCCATCATCGTGGCCGCCATCGCCACCGAGGCCGCCTACAGCCGCGACGCCACCGCCCTGCCCGTACTGGTCGTCCTCGCCGTGCTCGGGTTCGTGGGTTCGGTGAGCGTCGCCCGCTTCGCCGTACGGAGAGATCCGGAATGACCCTCGACGCCGTTCTCGACATCGTCGCCGCCGGCTGCCTCATCGCCGGCGCGCTGCTCAGCCTCGCCGCCGGCGTCGCCCTCATCCGCTTCCCGGACCTGCTCTCCCGGATGCACGCGGCGGCCAAGCCCCAGGTCCTCGGGCTGCTGCTCGTCCTGCTCGGGTGCGCGCTGCGACTGCGTACCGGGGTGGACATCACCACCCTCGTGCTCGTCGGGGTCTTCCAGCTGGCCACCGCCCCGGTCGCGGCGCACATGGTGGGCCGGGTCGCGTACCCGCACGACGAGATCCGCCGGGACCTGCTGCTCACCGACGAACTCGCCGCGCACATCGACCGGATCCGCGCCGACCGCACGGACCGTCCGGAGGTGTCCGACGCGGCCTCGGCGCCGGGACGCGGCTGAGGCCGACCGCCTGCGCCGGCGGTCCTCCGGGCCGCGCCTGCCCGCCGAGCCGGGCGGTGGCAGGTGGGCTCGACGGGCAGACAGCGGGGTCAGGTACGAGACAGTGCGCGGTCGCTGACGAAGGACTGGAGACCGAACTGGCGGGCACGGCGTTCGGCGAAGTCGGCCAACCCCGGGCTGTCGGCGTAGTCCAGGCTGTACAGGTCCAGCTCCAGCCGGAGCAGTTGCTCGGCGATCTGGGCGTGGAACTCCAGCACGTCCGGCGGCCACGGGGCGTAGCCGTCGTCGGTCCAGCGAGCCGAGAAGGACTCGAAGACGATGCCGTCGACGAGTTCGGCCAGCCGGGGCAGCATGCCGAACCCGCGGTTGGCCAGCAGGTACGCCGGCCTGGCTTCCTCTCGTACGGCGGCGATCAGGGTGAGCAGGTGCGGCACGTCCTCGGGGTAGGTCAGCTCGACGTTGAGCGTGTCCAGGAAGAGCCCGGCGAAGCCACCGGCGATCGCCGCCTTGGCCGCACCGACAACGTGCGCCACCCACAGCGGATGGTCGACGTGGACGAACGCCCCGCCCCAGTCGGGGTTGCGTTCCTGGCGCTGCCAGGGCGCGGGCGGGCCCTGATCCTCCGACAGTGACAGGTAGCCGAGGGTCTGCACGCCCTGCTGCGCGAGGTGCCGCAGCTCGGCGGGCCGGTAGAAGCCCGGTTGCAGGACCACCCGCAGGTAACCGGCGAGGTCGGCGAGCCGCCCGTCGCCGTAGTAGAAGCAGATGGGGCGCCGGCTCATCACCGCCCCCCGTGTTCCCGGTACCAGGAGAAGGTGCTCCGTACACCCTGTTCCAGGCTGACGGCCGGTTCGTAGCCGGTCAGCGCCCGCAGGAGGGACAGGTCCGGGCAGCGGCGGGCGACCGAACCGGGCGGTGCCGGCGCCGCCTCGATGACCGGGCTCACCCCGGCCACGGTGAGGACCAGCTTGGCCAGGTCGCCGATGTTGGTTTCCTCCCGGTCGTTGCCGATGTGCACGATCTGCCCTGCCGCGGCCGGGTTGGCCATCAGCCGCAGCATGGCCTCGACCGCGTCGTCCACGTGGCAGAACGCCCGGTACTGGTCGGCGCCGGGCACCGGGAACGGGTCGACGCCGCGCAGCGCGCGCAGGGACATCTCCGGGATGACGTGGTCGGCGCCCATCCGCGGGCCGTACACGTTGTGGAAGCGGCCGACCACCGTGTCGAAACCCCGGGCCCGGGCGGTGTGCAGGAAGGCGGCCTCGCCGAGGAGTTTGCTGGCCGCGTAGGCGAACCGGGGCGCGGTGATGTCGGAGATGGTGGTCGGCACGCTCTCCGGCGTCGGCACCGGCACCCACCCGGCGGTCACCCCGCCGGCGTAGACCTCGCTGGTGGAGGCGAAGAAGACCCGCTCGCCGGGGGCGACCCAGTCGAGCAGGTGCAACGCGACCAGGGTGTTGGTCCGGACCACCCGGGCCGGGTCCTGCTCCACGTTACGCACGCCGACCACGGCGGCGAGCAGGTAGATCTGGTCCCAGCCCGACGGCAGGGTGGCCCAGGTGTCCGGGGCGGTCAGGTCGGCGGAGACCACCCGCACGGCCGGTTCGCCGCGCAGCCGGTCGAGGTCGGCGTCGTCGCGACCGCGCGAGAAGTCGTCGACAATCGTCACCTGGTGCCCGTCGGACACCAGGCGGCGGGCGAGGTGCAGGCCGATGAAGCCGGCCCCGCCGAGCAGGAGCACCCTCATGCCGGCGCCACCTCCCCGGCGAGGGCCGTCCCGGCGACGGTGGCGGACGCCGCCGGCACGCCGGAAGCCGTCGGGGTGGCGGACGCCGCGGCGGGTGCGGGTTCCGGGGCGGGCGGAAGGTAACCGAGGCCGGCGTAGCGGATCCCGGCGGCGGTGACCGCGTCGGCGTCGAGCACCCGCCACGAGTCGTAGATGAACGCTGGCCGGCCCTCGCCGAGCAGTTCCGGGATCCGGATCGCCCGGTAGTCCGGGTGGTCGTTGATGATCAGAACGGCGTCGGCGTCGGTGAACGCCTTGTCCACCCCGACCGGCTCGCCCCCGTACTGGCGGATGACGTCGTCGGTCACCATCGGGTCGTGGCCGAGGACGGTGACGCCGGCGGCGGAGAAGACCCGCATCATGGTGGCGATCGGGGTGCCGCGCATGTCGTCGGTGGGCGGCCAGCCCTTGTACGCCCAGCCGAGCACCGCCAGCCGCGCCCCCCGGCTGTGCCCACGCGCCTGCACCAGCATCCGCACCACGGTCTCCGCCACATGCACCGGCAGGTACTCGTTGAGCTGCCGGGCCTGGCCGACGAGGAACGGCGCCCGGTCGCCCGCACTGTCGATCATGATGTACGGGTCCTTGGAGAGGCAGCCGCCGCCGACGTATCCCGGTTTGGCGAGGTCCGGACGCGGATAGTCGACGTTGGCTGCCCTGATCACCTCCAGCGGGTCGAGGCCGTGCCGTTCGGCGATGAGCGCGACCTCGTTGCCGAAGGAGTAGATCAGGTCGGTGTGGCAGTTGTTGGAGAGCTTCACCAGCTCGGCGGTCTCCAGGCCGCTGACCGGGACGAGAGTCTGCGCCAGGCCGCCGAAGAACTCGACCCCGGCGGCGAGGCTGGCGACGTCCAGACCGCCGACCACCTGGGGCAGCTCGACGAGTTCCCGCAGCGCCTGGCCCTGGATGGTGCGTTCCGGCGCCATCACCAGCCGGACCTGCTCACCCCAGGCGGCCCGCAGCTCCGGCAGCACCACCCGGCGGCTGGCGCCCACCGGCACCGTGCTGCGCACCACGACCAGCGTGTCCGGACGGCAGGTGGCAGCGACCGCGCGGGCGGCGGCGGCCAGGTTCGCCAGGTTCGGTCGGTGGGTGATGTTGTCGACCGGCGTCGACACGCTGATCACCGCCACGTCGACGGTGTCGCGGGGCAGTTCGGCGGCGACGTGGATGTCCCGGCCGACGTGGGCGGCGAGAATCTCCTCGACGCCGGGCTCGAAGATGTGCGGCCGGCCCCGGGACAGCGACGCCAGGACCGCTGGGGACACGTCCGCGCCGTAGACGGTGAAGCCCTTCTCGGCGAGCGCGACGGTGAGCGTGAGCCCCACGTAGCCCAGGCCGACGACCCCGACCTTTGTGCGCATTCGTCTCGTCCTTTCTGCTGGAGGGGTGGTCCGCGCAGCGGCGGACCGTCCGTCGTGGGCGGCCGGCCGCCCACGACGGCGCGGCTCAGCCGCAGGGGGCGGTGAGCCGGTCGACTTCCCGGACGGTGACGGTGCCGGCGAACCGTTCCGCGCGGTACCGGCGGCAGGCCGCCCGCACGTTCTCGGCCCGTACGGCGTAGTCGATGGCGAGTACGAACTTGCCCGCGTCGCGCAGCGCCCGGGTGTGCGCCAGGTTCGTCACGCACCAGTCCCGGGTGCACGGCTCGTCCGTCGCCAGGTAGAAGAGCTCCTCCATCCCGATGCCGTCGATGGCGGCGGTGTAGCCCGGCTGCTCGCGAAGTTCCGGCGAGTTCTGCGGGACGATCAGGAAGCCGGGACGGCGGGCCTTGGCGTACGTGCTGATTCGGGCGATCAGCGCGACCATGTCGGCGGCGAGCCGCGCCCGATCCCGGCCCCGGGTGTGGGTCAACGAGATCTCCTCGTAGGCCAGCGGGGTGTCCAGGTAGACCCCGTCGAAGCCGGCGCGTAGCGCCTGGTCCACCCGGGGTCGCACCACCCGGTCCCACCAGCGGGCGTCCCAGTACTGCACGAAGTACTCGCCCGGCCACTGGGTCCACTCGTTGGCCAGCAGGTCCGGGGCGGTGCGGCGGATGACCGGATACTCCGGGCGGAAGTTCTCCAGGCTGCCGATCTCGAAGTACGCCAGCACCCGTTTGCCGCTACGACGCAGCGCGGTGATCTCGGCGGCGGTGAACCAGTCGGTGTGCGCGTCCCTCGCCAGATCGATGACGGCGAGTTGGTGGGGCTCGCGGGCCAGCGCGTCGAGCCGGCCATCGGCGTACCCCTGCAGTTGGTAGGCCAGGGAGGTGACCGTCCTGGGCGGTGGCGGTGTGCGGACGCCGCCGCCCGGCGTGCCGGTGGCCGGGTGGCTCGGCCGTGCCCCGGAGCCGACGGTGCCGCCCGGGGCGGGGGCACTGGCACCCGGCCCGGAGGCGGTGGCGGTGCCGGGGGTGGGTTTCGCCTGTGGTCCGGTCTGCGACCCGCAGGCGACGAGCCCGCCCACCACGGTCATCACCAGCATGGTCGCCCCGGCCCGGGTGGCCATTGGCCACCGTCGCCGGGGCTCTCCGCCGCAGCAGGGACCGTGCTTCATCGCGCCTCCTCGGCGGCCAGGATGTCCTTCATCGACGTGGCCAGGTCGCGGCCCGGCGCCCAGCCCAACTCCCGGCGTGCCCGGCTGACGTCGGCCTGGATCCAGTCGACCGCGGTCGAGCGTTGCGGCCCGGTGCCGGTTTCCCGGATCCGGCCGCCGTACCCGGCCATGGCGGCCAGCAGCTCGACGGCATCACGCGCAGTGACCGTTCGACCACTGCCGACATTGAACACCCGGTACCGCAGCTGCGGTGCGAGCGACACGGCGACGACCAGTGCGGCCACGTCCCGCACGTCGACGAAGTCCCGGTACGCCGACAGCGGACCCAGGGTGATCTCCGGGACGCCGCCGGCCACCGCGTGGCGGATGCGCGCCGCCGCCCGGCCGAGCAGGTTCTCCTCCGACATGCCGGGGCCGATCGGGTTGAAGACCCGCAGCGACACCGCATCGGCCTGCCCGGACTCGCCGGCGAGCTGGAACAGCCGGGTCGCGGCCAGATGGCTGACACCGTAGGCGCTGACCGGCCGCGTCGGCTGTTCCTCGGTGACCGCAACCCCCTTCGGCACGACGCCGTACTCGCCGGCGGAGCCGAGCCGGACCAGCCGGGCCCGGGGGGCTGCCGTGGCGACGGCGTCGAGCAGCTTCGCCGCGACCACGGTGTTCGCCGCGACCAACTGCCCGACGGAACCGGCCAGGGCACCCACGCAGGTGACGACGACGTCCGGAGCGCTCGTGCGCAGCAACGCCGCCAGCCCTTCCGGGGTGCCGTGCAGCAGGTCGTAGGTGGCCCGGCCGGGGCACTCCACCTCGGTGATCCGCGGGTCCGACTCCAGTGCGCTACGCACGTGCGTACCGATGAAGCCGGACGCCCCGAACAGCAGCACCCGGGTCACGCCCGCCCTCCCGCCGGTGCCGTGCCGGCCCGCTCGGTGGCGACCGGGTCGACCGCCACCGGATCGACCGCCACCGGATCGGCGGGCGTCCGGAGCGCCGGCAGCAGAATCGGTTTGAGCTGCGCGAACGCCCGGTTCGCCTCGTCGTAGTCCTCGGGTCGCCCGATGTCCAGCCAGAACCCGTCGAACGGGTACGACGCCGGACGCTGCCCCGCCGCCAGCAGATCCAGCACCAGCTGGTCGAAGCCGAAGGAGAGCCCGGGCGGGTACGGTGCGAGCGTTTTACGCGACATCGCGTACACACCCATGCTGACCGGGTAGCGCAGGGTGGGCTTCTCCCGGAATCCGACGATGTGCCCGGCGTCAACGTCGAGTACCCCGAAGTCGATCCGGTGCACCCGCTCGGAGGTCGCCAACGTCAGTCCCGCCCCGGAGAGCGTGTGGGCGCGCAGCAGGTCGGCGTAGTCCAGGTCGGTGAGGACGTCGCTGTTCATCACCAGGAACTCGTCGGGCAGCCGGTCCTTGAGCCCGAACAACGGACCGACCGTGGACAGCGGCCGTTCCTCCTCGACGTAGTCGACGGCGATGCCCCACCGGCGTCCGTCTCCGACGTAGGCCCGAATCAGCGGGCCCAGATGGTTGATCGCCAGGGTCACCGAGGTGAACCCGCGCGAGGCGAGTTGGTCGAGCACGATCTGCAGGATCGAGTGGCTGTCGCCGATCGGCATCAGGGGTTTCGGCAGCGCCGTCGTGTACGGCCGCAACCGAACCCCCTTGCCGCCGGCAAGGATCACCGCGTGCAACCAGACCTCCCCAATGGTCTCGGATGAACTACCGGTAGTGCCGGATCTGCCCGATAACCGGAAGCAGACCGAGCGCGAACAGCGCCTGGAGCAGCACGACGCTGCCCAGGTAGAGCGAGGTGTCGGCGAGGGCGGAGCCGCCCTGCCCGAGCAGCGGCGCCACACCGAGCAGCGCGCCCACTCCGATGTGCAGCGCGATCACCACCGCCATGGACAGGCACAGCCAGCCGTAGCGGCCCCGTCCGGCCAGGAGGAAGGCCAGGTAGTAGGCGCCGGCCAGTGCGACGTGCGCGGCTGTCATCACCGCTCCGGCGGCCGAGAGCAGTCCCACCTGGGCCAGGCCGGCCAGCAGCGCCGCGCCCAGCAGGGCCGGCACCGCGAGGCAGGCCGTGAACTCCCGGCCGATGGTGCGCCACACCCCGGCCACGAACTCCCCCGGCCGGCGGGCCCGCCGGGACAGCGCGACCATGTCCGGCCAGAACCGGCCGGTGCGCCACTCGACGTACCCCATGGACAGCAGCAACGGCACCGCGGCCGCCACGATGTCCAACCGGGTCAGCAGGTACGGCGCCTGCGCGTGGAACAGCAGGGCCGCCGCGCAGAGCCCGTAGCCGGCGATGCCCAGCAGCGCGGGTGTCTGGGCACGCAGCCCGGTCGGCGGCGTCGGTTCCTCGGCGTCGCCGGCCGGTCGGGCCGCCCACAGGGCGATGGCGAGCGCCGCCAGCACGGAGCCGGCCGCCGCGAGCACAGCCCACCGCTGGGCCGCGCCGCCCACGAGCAGATAGGCCGTGCCGAACAGGACGGCCGGGATCATCGCCGCGGCCAGCCACGCCTCCCGCCGGTAGAAGATCAGCAGCGTGCTGGCCAGTTGGTACGCCACCTGGAGGACCATCATCACGGCCAGCGGCAGTCCGCCCAGCGGCAGCACCGCGACACCGAGTGCCACCCCGAGCAGGAGCCCGGTCAGCGCGGCCCAGCGCAGCACCCGGCTCGCCGCGCGCGGCCGGCCGTGACCGAGCAGCCGGTAGGCGAGGTACGCGGCCACGCCCGACCAGATCCAGCCGACGGTTCCGGCGAGAACCATCCCGAGCACCAGACCCGGCCGCCCGACGGCCATCAGCACGGCCGGGAAGGCGGCGCTGGGCAGCAGGTAGAGCGGCCCGTGCAGGACCGGCCGCAGGCCGGCCCACCGGCCACCGGTCACCACCGCGACGGCGGCCTCGTCGGGTTCCGGCAACGGCGGCCCCATCCGCTGGAAGACCTCGGTGGCGAGGGTGAAGACGTCGCGGTAGCCGTACTCGACCTGTGCGGTCCGGTCGGTGTGCCCGTCGGCCTCCAGCGCGGCGGCGACCTGGAGCGCGTCGACCGCCCGGCCCAGCCGGGGCCGGACCCGCTCGACCAACTCGTCGACCGGGTCGGTGGAGATCCTGGGCAGCAGGATGGTGCGTTCGGGCTCGTCGGCGGGGGCCGCTGGGGCGCAGACGGGTCCGGTGTCGTCGTCGCTGAGGAGGGTCATCGCGGATCGCCGACCGATCGGAGCGTGCCGACTCCGCCGGGGTGCTCCGCCGGGCCTTCGGCTCGGCCGGGCCCACCGGGCGGGACGGGCACCGCGGCCGCCCCGGAGTGCTGCTCGGGTCCGCGCTGGCGGGGCACCCGGGCCGGAACGGCCGCCACACCGGGCCGGATCGCCTGGTTCGGGACGGTGACCCGGCCCTGGGCCTGGCCCCGCAGATGCCGCCGAGGCGGGGACGCCGCCAGGGGCACGGTGAGCCGTTGGTAGATGTCGCGGTATGCCTGCAGCGAGCGTTGCAGCGTGAACCGCTCCAGGACCCGGGCCCGGGCGACCGCACCGAGCCGCAGCCGCAGTTCCCGGTCGTTGAGCAGCCGCACGCAGGCGGCGGCCACCGCGGCGACGTCGCGTGGCGCGACGACGATCCCGGTGTCGCCGACCGCCTCGGCGACGCCTCCGACGTTGGTGCACACCGTCGGCCGTCCGCAGGCCATCGCCTCCACCACCGTGTAGGGGAAGCCCTCGGAGATGCTGGTCAGCGCGACCAGGCTGCCGGCGTGGTACGCCTCGACCGCGCTGCCGACCCGGCCCTCCAGCGTGGCGTGTCCGGTCAGCCCGAGTTCGTCGATCAGTGCCTGGCAACTTGCGTGGTAGACCTGGTTGGCCGCTGGCGTGCCGCCGAAGATGCGCAGCCTCGCGGCCGGGATCTCGGCGCGGACCAGAGCGAAGGCGCGGATCAGGGTGTGCAGGTCCTTCAGCGGGTCGATGCGACCCATGAACGAGATGGTGGGCAGTTCCGGTTCGCCGACCGCCGGAGGGAAGTCGTCCGGGTCGACGCCGTTGTACATCGTCCACATCCGCTCGGGATCGGCGCCGTTGTGCAACTGCCAGCGCCGGTTGTACTGCGAGTGCGGCGCCAGCGCGTCGGTGATCAGGTACGCCGCACCGGCCAGGGAACGGAAGAAGCTCAGCACCAGCACCCGCACCGCGTGCGGCGCGGTGTCGTGCAGGTACGAGATGTAGCGTTCCCGCAGGTAGATGCCGTGTTCGGAGAGCACCGACGGGGTGCCGTGGGACCACGCCGCCGTCATGGCGACCAGCGCGGCGAGGCCGTTCATCGACGAGTGCACGATGTCGGCCCGGACCGGCGGAGCGCTCAGGGGGCGCAGCATGTGCGAGATGAGCCAGGCCGCCTCCAGCGCGTCGGCGACGGTGAGCGCCGGCCCGATCTCGTCGGCCCGCAGGCCGTGCCAGGCGTCCAGCATCATCCCCAGGGCCTGGTTGGACAGCAGGCCCGCGCTCAGGTCACCGCCGGTGGCCGCGTACTCGAACATACCCCGCAGGGCCAGCAGGAAGGTGCTGCGGTTGACCTCGCCGGCCGGGGAGAGCGTCGACTCCAGCGGGGTGACCAGCGCCCGCAGGAACACCTCGTACGACTCGATGAATCCGGCACCGGGCCGTCCGGACGGCAGCGGTATCCCGCGCCGGGGGCGGCGGCCCGGCGGCCGTCCGCCCCACAGCGGGATCGAGTGCACCCGGTCCAGGTTCGCCGGCCGGTCGAAGACCGGTTTCTCGGTGCCGTCGACGGTGAGCGCCACGACCTCCCACCGGTACTCCGGCATTCCACGGATGAGCTGCTCGCACCAGACACTCACGCCGCCCATCGCGTAGGGGTACGTGCCTTCCGAGACCAGTGCGATCCTCACCGGGTGCCCCCGTTCAGCTTCTCGTCACCGGGTGTCGCCGCCGGAGGTCATGGGCGGGGAGCGGCGTCGAACGTCACGGTGGTGCCCGCGGCGAGCGTCACCGGGACGCTGACGTCGCTGCCGTACGCGGTGGCACCCGCGGTGGCCGCGGTCACGCCACCCAGCCGCACGGTGCCGGCCGCCGGCGAGGTCACCGAGATGGTGCCGGCGCTGCGGTCGTAGACCGCCTCGACACCGGCGCCGAGCGCGGCGAAGTGGGCGGTACGCGCCCTGCCGTACGCGGCGATGTCCGGCCAGGCCGAGTTCAGCAGCGGCACCGAGTAGTAGGAGTCGTACTTGTTCACGACCTCCTCCACCCAGTCGGTGACCAGGGTCCTGCCGGATCCGTAGTCGCGCACGTTCGCGATGTGGAAGGTGTGCGGGTAGATCGACCCGGATGCCACGTGTTGCAGCGCCACGCCGGTCTCGTAGTCGAGCACCTGGGCGTAGGTGCGGTCGGTGGGCCAGTAGGGGAAGTGCCCGTTGGGGCCGTAGAAGGAGTTGTAGAAGTGGGTCTGCTCGGCCGGGGTGGTGGTGTGGTAGGCGATGTTCGTCGGCCAGCACGGCATGACCAGGATGCCCGGGTTCAGCGGGTGCATCCTGCCGGTGTTGAGGTGCGCGGGAACGTGGCTGGCGAAGGACATGTTGCCGGCCAGGACGTCGATGCCGAGATCCGCCGCGGCCTGCAGCAGCGCCGGGTTGGACGCCTCCAGGCCGTGGTCGGTGGGCGGGCCGGTGTCGTTGTCCGGGTCGTCGTTGTAGACACCGAGGCCGGAGTACTCGGGGGTCTTCAGGACGCTGGTGGGCACGTTGAGCCCGATCGAGGCGCCCGCCGTCCGGTTGTCGTTGATCTCGTTGTACGTCGTGGTGTAGTCGGTCTGGTTGAGTTCGGGGTGGTTCAACGTGTGGTTGATCCACCGGAAGCTGTTCTTGAGGCACTTCGTGGTGGCGGTCAGCGTGGTGGCGTCGCCGTCGGGGCTGCACGCGTCACCGGCGAACGGATCGATGTCGGCACCGTTGTAGGCGATGTTGAAGGTGAAGCCGGCCGCCTTCGGGTGCGCGGCCCGCAGCGCGGTCTGCCGCGCGGCGAGGTTGACCGCGTCGTGTCCGGTGACCTGGTAGCCGGGGGTGTACTCGACCGTGCCGTCCTCGTGGTAGTGGTCCGAGGCGTTGAACCAGTCGTCGATGTCGACGTTGAGGTGGTGCTTCCGCTCACCGAAGTACAGGCCCTTGCTCGTCCACCGGAACAGGCCGTAGACCAGCAGGTCGGAGTGGAGCAGGTGCTGGTTCGAGGTGAAGGTCAGGGCCATCCGCTCCCGACCGTCGGTGGACGTGGTGCGCACGGCGAGCACGTCGGAGCCGTTGGTCATCAGTGCCTCGGCGTTGCAGCCGGCCTTGATCGCGGTGCGGTAGACGTACGAGTGCGTCACGGGGATCTGGGCGGTACTGGCAAGGTAGTCGAAGACCGCCGCGCCGGAGCTGGTGAGCGAGACGGGCAGCGGCGTCTCACCGACCGCGGCCTCGCCCTTGGAGGTGAGGCAGTAGTCCTCCGGCCAGGTTCCGTGGCTGGTGTAGAGGGCAGCCTGCCGGACCCGGAAGTTGCGCTCGTAGGCCCAGAGGGTGTTCCACTCGGTGGGGGTCAGGCCACTGAGGTAGGCACCGCCGGACGCGTAGAGCTGCATGCTGTTGGTGAGCAGGATCGCGTTGTACCTGCCGACGCCGTCGGGGCGGACGAGGGTGCTGGGGGTGACCGTCTCGGTGGCGGTGTAGAGGACGTCGTACGCGGCGCCGACCCGGTCGAGAGTGGTCTTGAGCGTGGGTACGCCGAAGTCCTCCGGGTTGGTGGCCACGATCAGCGCCCGGAGCGCGACGCGGTCGTTGGCCGCCTGGGTGCCGACGCCGCTGCTGCTCGCGGTCGGCCGGGGCGCGGTGACCCGGACGGTGCCGGACCGGGTGGGCAGCGGGCCGGGCCGGGCCTGCTTCTGGTCGGCGGCCTTTCCTGGTGCGGTGAAGGGCTGGCTCGGCACCGGCGCGGGTCGAGCATGGACGGGGGCCTGGGTACCCAGCACGACCGCGAGTGCGGTCAGCCCGGCGAGGACGAGTCGGGTGGCGCGGCGCGCAGGTCCGGTGGGGACCATCTACTGACCTCCGATGTGGAGACGACCGAGTCGTGGTCCATCATGGACCACTACCCAGAGAGCGATGTGCGCCAATTCGGTGCACCGTCGGAAAAGTACGCCGCCTGTTGCGCATACAACATTGACGCCAGCGCCGCAGAATGGTAGCGAAACACTTTCGGCCGTGCCGGAGATGCGGCACCTCGTTGGATTTTGCATGGTAGGTACGGCAACGCGAGCAGTCTCGCAGATGCGCATTAGGAGCGACCTCGTGGCGCTGGCGACAGGCCTTCGGCACCGCTCCGGACACCATCAGCCCCTCCTGCCACACACGAGGCAAGGTAACGGAGCGCATTCTGTCGGTTACCCGACAGTGAGGTTTGACGAGCAACCGACCCGGCCATACGGGGAATAAAAATTGCACGTTCCACCCATTGCCGTAACTCCGGCACGAACCTCCCCGCCGCGAGGCCGACTCGGTGCCGTCGGGAGGAGTTCTGCTTTTTGCGACAGAACTTCCGAGGCGATGCCGGCACCGCCGGATTCGACAGGACATCAACTGCACGGCCGACTCCGCCACCGACCCCGTAGGCGACTGCGGCAAAATTGCGTATTCCGGTCGCCGGAATTGCCGAATGCAACTTGCCAACGCGCCCGCCGACCCCTGCGCGGACGCGCTCGAGCAGAGCCAGGAGCCGCCGGTTCCGGACGAAGGCCGACGAGACGACAGCCAAACACCCATCAATTGACCGACTTCGATGCTTGTGGGACTCTGTCCCACAGAGCCGCAGCGGGAGCCACACGTGCCGGCACGGGAGCGGGGCAACTCCCGGTCGTCCGGGCGTCGTCGTCCGACCTCTTCCCCTGGAGGGCTCTGTGTCCACCATCATCCGCTCGCGTCGCATCCACCTCGCGACGTGGCTGTCCACCGTCGGCACGGTCGCCGTACTGCTGCTGACCATCACCCTGGCCGATCCGGCCGCCGCCCACGGATCCGTGGTCGACCCCGCGTCCCGCAACTACGGCTGTTGGCAGCGGTGGGGCAACGACTTCCAGAATCCCCGGATGGCCACCGAGGATCCGATGTGCTGGCAGGCCTGGCAGCACAACACCTCGGCCATGTGGAACTGGAACGGCCTGTACCGCGAGGGCGTCGCCGGCAACCACCAGGGCGCCATCCCCGACGGCCAACTGTGCAGCGCCGGCCGCACCGGCGACGGCCGGTACAACTCACTGGACGCCGTCGGGGCATGGAAAACCACCACCGTCGCCAACAACTTCCGGGTCAAGCTCTGGGACCAGGCCAGCCACGGCGCCGACTACATCCGGGTGTACGTGACCAGGCAGGGATTCAACGCCCTGTCCAAGCCTCTGGCCTGGAGCGACCTGGAACTGGTCGGCCAGATCGGCAACACCCCCGCCTCCCGGTGGACCCGCGAGAGCCAGGGCGTGTCCATCCAGATCCCGGCCGACGCCCCGGGCCGCACCGGCCGGCACATCGTCTACACCATCTGGCAGGCCAGCCACGCGGACCAGTCGTACTACCTGTGCAGCGA
>NZ_SMJY01000108.1:0-21011 GCF_004348355.1 Micromonospora sp. KC721
GTCTACGGCGGAGGCCGCCCGGCGGGTGGCGCCGTCTACGGCGGAGCGCCAGTCGGGGCTGCCCAGAACGGCGCCGCACCGCGTGGTGGTGCGCCGGCTGGTCCGCCGGCGGGCGGGTCGCGTGGTGGTCCGCCGGGTGCGGGGCCGCGAGGCGGGGCGCCGGGAGGCGTGCCACGGGGTGCACCGGCCGGTCCCCCCGGTGCCGGGCCGCGTGGTGGTGCGCCGGCCGGTCCCCCCGGTGCCGGGCCGCGTGGTGGTGCGCCGGCCGGTCCGCCCGGTGCGGTGCCGCATGGTGGTCCACCCGGAGGTGTGCCGCGCGGTGGCGCCGGGCCCGCCGGTCCGATGGGCGGTGCGCCACGTGGGGGTGCCCCCCGGGCGGGTGGGCCGGCAGTGCCCCGTGGTGGCGTCCCCGGCGGCGGGGTCTACGGCGGCCGGGCCGAACCGCCACGCCGTGGGCCGGACCCCCGGGATCCGCGTTCCGGCCCGCGCCGCGACGGCGGACCGGACGACCGACGCGCCGGCCCTTACGAACAGCCCCCCGGCCGGGAGCACCGGGGCGAGCGGTACTGAGCCCACGACCGGCGACGGAGTGACCGTGGCCGGGCAGCTCGCCCGGTGACCGGGCTGGTGCGGTCACCGGCCAGTCGGGTCGAAGATCAGATTCGGCGGAGCACCGCGACGACCCGGCCCATGATGGTGGCATCGTCGCCCGGAATGGGGTCGAAGGCGGGGTTCTGCGGCATCAGCCAGACGTGCCCGTCGCGCCGCCGGTAGGTCTTGACGGTGGCCTCACCGTCGAGCATCGCCGCGACGATCTCCCCGGAGTCGGCGGTCGGTTGCTGGCGAACCACCACCCAGTCGCCGTCACAGATCGCCGCGTCGAGCATCGAGTCGCCCTTGACCTGGAGCATGAAGACCTCCCCCTCGCCGACCAGTTCGCGGGGAAGGGGGAAGACGTCCTCGACCGCCTGCTCGGCCAGGATCGGGCCGCCGGCGGCGATCCGGCCGAGCATCGGCACGTACGCCGGGGCGGGGCGCTGGGATCGGCTGAGCTCGTCGTCGACGTCGCTTGGAGCCCGCACGTCCACCGCGCGCGGCCGGTTGGGGTCGCGGCGCAGGAAGCCCTTCTTCTCCAACTCCTTGAGCTGGTAGGCGACGCTCGACGGGGAGACCAACCCGACCGCCTCGCCGATCTCACGGACGCTCGGCGGGTAGCCCTGGCGCTCCACCCAGCCGCGGATGAACTCCAGGATCCGGCGTTGGCGGGTGGTGAGGTCGCCGGTGGTCGGGTCCGGGAAGCCGCTGACCACCGGGGTGACCGGACGGACGGCAGGTTGGGCGGCCCGGCCACGGGCGGCTCGGGGGCGCCGAGTGGCCGGCGGACCCGCCTCGACGATCGACTGCGGGTTCTTCTGCCGGCTGGCCCGGTCCTCGGTCACGTCCGTCCTCCCTGGTCGGCGCTGGGTGCCTTGGCGGCTCGTGGTGCGTACGGGGCGTCGTGTGGCCCGAACGTCACAGCTCGGGCCCGATGGTCATTGACCGTATAGGTGAGATCGGCCATTTTCAAACATCTGTACGACCCATCTCGGCGTGTCGGGGTGGAATTTCTGGAAATCCGAACGCCTGTTCTGGTAAATGGTACGCGCGGATCGAACGCTTGTTCGACCGCGTGGGGCGTTCCGGAATCCCGGCCGTTCCCGCGCCGGCCGGCTCGTGGCGGTAACCTCCCGCGGGTCGCCGCGTTGGGCCTGTCGGCGGTGTCGCCGTCGGGTGGCTGAGGTGACGCGCCGGACACGCCGTCAACTTGACCACGACCGGCCAGCGGCCTACGGTCGACCCCTAGATGTAGTAGTCACACGGGCGTAAGTAGCCTACAGGTTGGGTTCGACTACCGACCGCACTCCCGTACCGTCGTTTGACGGCGGCGGCCGGCCACGGCGGCCCCGCCGGGTCGACGCGTGCCCGGAGGCGGGCGGCCGGCACCCAGGTCGATCAAGGAGGTCAGGCGATGCGGTGTCCGTACTGCCGGCACGCCGACTCCCGCGTGGTCGACTCGCGCGAGGCCGACGACGGCCAGCTGATCCGTCGCCGCCGGTCCTGCCCGGAGTGCGGCAAGCGGTTCACCACGGTCGAGGAGGCCGTGCTCGCGGTGGTCAAGCGCAGCGGGGTGACCGAACCGTTCAGCCGGACGAAGATCATCGGCGGGGTGCGCAAGGCGTGCCAGGGTCGGCCGGTCGACGAGGACTCGATCGCGTTGCTCGCGCAGAAGGTCGAGGAGACCGTGCGGGCCAAGGGAGCCGCCGAGATCCCGAGCCACGATGTGGGGCTGGCGATCCTGGGTCCGCTGCGGGACCTGGACGAGGTGGCCTACCTGCGGTTCGCCAGCGTCTACCGGTCCTTCGACTCGCTGGCCGACTTCGAGCGCGAGATCGAGACGTTGCGGGCCGCGGCGCGGGCCCGCGAGGCCGGCACGGCCGGCCGTACCAGTTGATTTTTCGGGTTCTGACAGTTGACGACGCGCGGTGGGTGACCGTGCAGACGAGGGGGCGGATGAGATGGCGGGGGACGGCGTGACAGCGAACCGGTCGCGGGCGAAGAACGGTGCGGTGACGGGACTGAAGGTGCAGCGGGTCTGGACGACCGAGGGCGTGCACCCGTACGACGAGGTGACGTGGGAACGTCGCGACATCGTGATGACGAACTGGCGGGACGGCTCGATCAACTTCGAGCAGCGCGGGGTGGAGTTCCCCGAGTCCTGGAGCGTCAACGCGGCCAACATCGTGACCACCAAGTACTTCCGGGGCGCGGTGGGGACCCCGGAGCGCGAGTGGTCGCTCAAGCAGCTCATCGACCGGGTGGTCACCACCTACCGCAAGGCCGGTGAGGAGCACGGCTACTTCGCCACCGCCGCGGACGCCGAGGTCTTCGCCCACGAGCTGACCTGGATGCTGCTGCACCAGGCGTTCAGCTTCAACTCGCCGGTCTGGTTCAACGTCGGCACGCCGTCGCCGCAACAGGTCAGCGCCTGTCTACCGTACGACTCTCTGGTCAGCACCCCCGGCGGCCTGGTGCCGATCGGCAAGCTGGTGGAGGACGGCGCCGTCGGCGCCAAGGTGTACGACGCCAACGGCCTGACCCGGATCGTCGCCGTCAAGGCGAACGGGGTGCGCGAGGTCCTCCGGCTGCACACCAAGGCGGGCTACACCCTCGACGTCACGCCGGACCACGTGGTGTGGAAGAGCACGGGCGTCGGCACGGGCACCTGGGTCGAGGCCGGCACGCTCAACCCCGGTGACCAGCTCGAGTGGCACCGCACGTACGCATACGGCGAGAGCGAGATCGACCTGCGGGAGATCCGCGAGGCCGCGCTCGCCGGTTGGCTCCAGTCCGACGGGTTCGTGGGCCAGTACGACGAGGGCACCAACCGGTCGCTGACCATCGAGGCGATCACCGTCAACGACGACGAGCTGGACTGGGTCACCGTCGCGCTCGACCAGGTCTTCCCCGGCGCGCACCGACACGAGCGCCCGGTGGCGACGCAGAGCAACGCGCTGGACTGCCGCCGTACCCGCCTCTACGGCGAGCACCTGCGCCCCTTCGTGGACAGGTGGGACCTGCTGACCCGCGGCGTCGAGATGGAGGTGCCGCAGCGGCTGTTCGCCGCCCCGCTGCCGGTGGTCGCGGCGTACCTGCGCAGCATCTTCCAGGCCGAGGGCTACGTCGCCGAGCGCGAGCACTCGACACTCGTCGCGGCTGACATGATCTCGGAGAAGCTGATCCGGGGCGTGCAGAGCCTGCTGCTGCGATTCGGGATCTTCTCCCGCGTCTCGTACAAGTCGGATCCGCGGGCGGACCGCAAGGGTTGCTGGACCGTCCGGATCCAGAACGACGGCGACCGCGACCTCTTCGCCACCCACATCGGGTTCGTCGGCGCGGAGAAGATGGCCAAGCTGGAAGCCGGCTTCGCGAAGGCGGGCCGCCCCGCCGGCGAGGTCAAGCGGCTGGAGATCGACCGCATCGAGCCGCTCGGCGCGATGGAGGTCTACGACATCCAAACCGAGAGCGGCGAGTTCCTGGCCGGCAACCTCCGGGTCCACAACTGCTTCATCCTGGCCGTCGACGACTCGATGGACTCCATCCTCGACTGGTACAAGGAGGAGGGGCTGATCTTCAAGGGCGGCTCCGGCTCCGGGGTCAACCTGTCCCGGATCCGCTCCTCCCGGGAACTGCTCTCCTCCGGTGGCACCGCCTCCGGCCCGGTCAGCTTCATGCGCGGCGCGGACGCCTCCGCCGGCACCATCAAGTCCGGCGGCGCCACCCGCCGTGCGGCCAAGATGGTCATCCTCGACGTGGACCACCCGGACATCGAGGAGTTCGTGGTCACCAAGGCGCGCGAGGAGGACAAGATCCGCGCGCTGCGCGACGCCGGCTTCGACATGGACCTGGGCGGCGCCGACATCGTCAGCGTGCAGTACCAGAACGCCAACAACTCGGTCCGGGTCTCCGACGAGTTCATGACGGCGGTGGAGAGCGGCGGCGGCTTCGACCTGCGCGGCCGGCTCGACGGGCAGACGATCGAGACGATCGACGCCAAGAAGCTGTTCCGTACCATCGCCCAGGCGGCCTGGGAGTGCGCCGACCCGGGCCTCCAGTACGACGACACCATCAACGACTGGCACACCTGCCCGGAGACCGGCCGAATCACCGCGTCGAACCCGTGCTCGGAGTACCTGCACCTGGACAACTCCTCGTGCAACCTGGCCTCGCTGAACCTGATGAAGTTCCTCCGCGCCGACGGCGGCTTCGAGGTGGAGAAGTTCGTCCGCAGCGTCGAACTGGTCATCACCGCGATGGACATCTCCATCTGCTTCGCCGACTTCCCGACCCAGAAGATCGGCGAGACCACCCGCGCCTACCGGCAGCTCGGCATCGGGTACGCCAACCTCGGCGCGCTGCTGATGGCCTCGGGCCTGCCGTACGACTCGGAGCAGGGCCGTTCGGTCTCCGCGGCGATCACCTCGCTGATGACCGGCACCGCCTACCGCCGCTCCGCGGAGCTGGCCGGCATCGTCGGCGCGTACGACGGCTACGCCCGCAACGCCGAGCCGCACAAGCGGGTCATGCGCAAGCACGCCGCCGCCAACGACGCCATCAAGCCGGCCGGCACGGTCGCCACCGCCGTCCAGCGGGAGGCCACCAAGCAGTGGACCGAGGGCAACAAGATCGGCGACAAGTTCGGCTGGCGCAATTCCCAAGCCTCAGTGCTGGCTCCCACGGGAACCATCGGTTTGATGATGGATTGTGACACCACGGGCGTCGAGCCCGATCTGGCGCTGGTCAAGTTCAAGAAGCTGGTCGGCGGCGGCTCGATGCAGATCGTCAACCAGACCGTGCCGCGTGCCCTGCGCAGCCTCGGCTACCCCGAGGAGCAGGTCGAGGCCATCGTCGAGCACATCGCCGACCACGGCCACGTGGTCGACGCCCCCGGCCTGAAGCCGGAGCACTACCCGGTCTTCGACTGCGCGATGGGTGAGCGGTCCATCGCGCCGATGGGCCACGTGCGGATGATGGCGGCCGTCCAGCCGTTCATCTCCGGCGCTATCTCCAAGACGGTCAACATGCCGGAGGCGGCCACCGTCGAGGACGTCGAGAAGATCTACTTCGAGGGCTGGAAACTCGGCCTCAAGGCGCTGGCGATCTACCGGGACAACTGCAAGGTCGGCCAGCCGCTGTCGGCGGCCAAGCCGAACAAGGCCAGCCTGCCGGCGGCCACCGAAACGGCCGCCGTCGAGCCGGTGGTGGAGAAGGTCGTCGAGTACCGGCCGGTGCGCAAGCGGCTGCCGAAGAAGCGTCCGTCGCAGACGGTCAGCTTCTCCGTCGGCGGTGCCGAGGGCTACCTCACCGCCTCGTCGTACCCGGACGACGGCCTCGGCGAGGTCTTCCTCAAGATGTCGAAGCAGGGCTCGACCCTGGCCGGCGTGATGGACGCCTTCTCGGTGGCCATCTCCATCGGTCTGCAGTACGGGGTGCCGCTGGAGACGTACGTCAGCAAGTTCACCAACATGCGCTTCGAGCCGGCCGGGATGACCGACGACCCGGACGTGCGGATGGCCGCCTCGGTGATGGACTACATCTTCCGTCGTCTGGCGCTGGACTTCCTGCCGTACGAGCGTCGCGCCGAACTGGGCATCTTCACCGCCAAGGAGCGGGCGGCCCAGCTGCGGGCCGAGGCGGAGGCGGAGAGCGCCGGCACCGACCTGACCGCGATGGCGTCCTCGGCTCCCGTCGAGGCGCCGGAGCCGAAGACCGGCCCGGTCGCGCAGCCGGCCCAGGAGGTCGCCAACGTGGCCGCCGCCACGCCGGCACCGGCCGTGGGTTCCTCCACCGAACTGCTGGAGGCGGTCATCGGCAAGGCCGCCGACGCGCCGCTCTGCTTCACCTGCGGGACGAAGATGCGTCCGGCCGGTAGCTGCTACGTCTGCGAGGGCTGCGGCTCCACCAGCGGCTGCAGCTGAACCGGGAAGCTCCTTCGCGTAGTTCGTAGGAGGACGCACCACGACGGATGCCTTCCGCCCGAATCGGGCGGGAGGCATCCGTCGTCTGGGTCAGACCGTGTTTCAGAAGTGGATCAGCAGGTGTCATGATGTGCCGTTCGCCCGGGGAGGTGAAGGGACTCGGATGGTGCACCTGCTGTTCCTGCGGTACACGGGGTCGGAACAGGAGGCGGCACCGTTCGTCGCCGGTCATGTCCTCTTCTTGGAGCGCTAGCACCAAACGGGGGTGTTCTTGGTGTCCGGGCAGGCGGTGCCCTCGGTGGAGGGCGGTGCCATCGTGGCCTGCGCCGTCGATCGTGCAGCAGTCGAGCGGATTCTTGCGGAGGACCCGTTCGTCGTGGCGGGGGTCGCGAAGTACACGGTTACCACGATCGAACCGGGGCGGGTTCACCCGGCACTGGCGGGCAGCCTTCAGGTCAGCGGCTCGCGGGTACGCGGCTGACGCCGACTACAGCCATCTGTCGATCATGGACAACGTCAGGCGTGGCCGCGATCATCGGCAGATGGCGACTGCTGGGAGCTACGCCGAGTTCGGTACCCGTGAGGCGCACGGGGTGTCGCCGACGTACGAATGCCTGTCCCTCGCAGTCTCCCGGGACGACGAGCTACTCACGCTCGTTGAGACGCTCCCTCCCGACAAGCGGCAGCCGAACCTGCTCTTCGGCGTCGTCCGGCTGCTCGGCGGGCCGGTGCACGACCCGGCCGCGTTCCGCGACTTCACGGTGGCGAACTGGCCGGCGGTCGAGACGGAACTGCACGCCCGGGCCACCCAGACGAACGAGCCGGGGCGGTGTGCCGTACTGCTGCCGGTGCTCGCCGCGTTGCCGCAGCCGCTCGCGCTGCTGGAGGTCGGCGCGTCGGCCGGGCTCTGTCTCTACCCCGACCGGTACGCCTACCGCTACGGCGATCACCTGCTCGGCGCGGGCGCACCGGTCCTCACGTGCGCGGTCACCGGAATGGCACCCCCGAGCCGCCTACCCGAGGTGGCATGGCGGGCCGGCCTGGACCTGAATCCGCTCGACATCACCGATCCCGTTGACGTCGACTGGCTCGACGCGCTCATCTGGCCGGAGCACGAGCATCGCCGTGCCCGGCTTCGCGCGGCGGCGGCTGTCGCTACGGCCGAGCCGCCGCTGCTGGTTCGCGGCGACCTGGTGGACGACCTGCCGGCGCTGGCCGCGCGGGCGCCGGCCGGGGCGACGCTGGTGGTGTTCCACACCTCCGTGCTCTACCAGGTGCCCGCTCCACGGCGGGAGGCGTTCGCCGAGGTGGTGGGCGGACTGCCCGGGCACTGGATGTCGAACGAGGCCCCGGAGGTGCTGACCCACGACGCGCTGCCGGAGCCGCCGGGCGAGGCGTTGTACAACGTGCTGGCGCTCGACGGACAGCCGCTCGCCTGGACCCGCCCACACGGGCAGGCGATGACCTGGTTCGGCTGACCTGGACTCTCCGGGTGCCGCAGCAATCGGCCCAATCCCGTATGGGCGTGGGCTGCCGTGTCGGTTCGGCAGCCCACGCCCCGTACGTCAGTGCTGCTTCTGCTGGCAGGACACGCAGAACCGGGCGTGCGGCAGCACCTCCAGCCGTTCCTGCGGGATCGGCGCGGCGCACCGCTCACAGATCCCGTACCGGCCCTCGGCGATGCGCCGCAGCGCCCCGGTGATCTGCTCCAGGCTGTGCCTGGTCTCGGCGACCAGGGCGTCCCGGGTGTAGGCCTCGGCCGGATCACCGGTGTCGGCGGTGAGTTCGGTCAGCCGGGCGGTGTGCCTGTCGAAGTCGGACGTCAGGGTCGACCGCAGTTCGTCGATCCGGTTCTGCTGGCCCGGCTGGGTGTGGGTGGTCATGGCGTAGCTCCTCGGAAAAGAAAAAGGCCGAAGCTGTGAAAGCTTCGCCCTGGTGGCCGTTCACATGGTGTGCACCGGATCCAGGAGGGCTACGTCCCGCGGGGCTCGGCAGTCCTGGGGCGACCGAGCCGTCGCGCGACGGCGCGACCGCGACGCGCACGACGCGGGTCGCCACGGTGACCGGCAGGGTCGGCCGGCGGACAGCAGCGGGCGCCGCCGTCGCGGTGACGGCGGGCCTCTCCTGCTGTCCGGACGAACGCATCCGGCCACCATAGGCCGGGCCGACCGGAAAGCCAACGCCTTTGGCTCGCGGTCGCGTCCGCCCGTCCATCGTGCGCAGCTCGGCATCGAAATGGCGGTGCGGTTCGCCGTCTACTGGTGCCAGTCGAGGCTGCCGCCGGGGCCCTCGAAGAACCGTCCAGCGACACGCTCATGGGTACAACCGTTCTTCCCCCGCTGGCGAGACCAACCGCAACGATGAACTGTCCGGGCGAAGCGCACTCCCGATCGCCGATCGAGCGAGCGCCGAGCGGGAAGGTTCTGCACGGCTGGGTCCGTCTCGGCTATCCTGCGTCGACGGCTGTCGATAGTTGGGGGTTGGCATGCGCCTCATCAAGGTCACGGTCACCGCTTCGCCGCGAGAGCACACCGCGCGTTAGTCGGTTCACCGTCGGGCTCGCCCACGGTGCGGTGCTCCTCGCCGCGAAGCGGTCGCTCACGCGACGACCGTTTCCCCTTGCTCGAGGAGCTATTTTGCGTGCCCTTGTTTCCGCGCGTCTCGGTGCGGACTTCACCAAACTCTGGACCGCCTCGGCCGTTTCCAACATCGGTGACGGAGTCACCATGGTGGCCGGCCCGCTACTGGTCGCCTCCATCACCACCGACCCGGCACTCATCGGCGGCGCCGTCTTCGTCCAACAACTACCCTGGCTACTGTTCGCCCTGATCAGCGGCGCCTACGTCGACCGTCTCGACCGTCGCAAGCTGGTTGTCACCGTCAACACACTGCGCGCGGTGTCGCTCGCCGCGCTGACCGTCGCCGTCGCCACCGACACCGTCACGGTCGGCGTGGTCTACACGGTGTTCTTTCTCCTCGGCACCGGGGAGACCCTGGCCGACACCGCCTCCGGCGCGTTCCTGCCCGCCATCGTGGCACCGGACCGGCTGGTCACCGCCAACGCCCGGTTGATGGCGACCTTCACCATCGCCAACCAGTTCGTCGCCAAACCGCTGGGTGCGTGGCTGTTCGTGATCGCCGCCGCCGTGCCTTTCGGCGTCAACGCGCTGACCTTCGCCGTGGCCGCAGCACTGGTGGCGACGATCAGACCAATCCCCGCGCTCCCGCCCACACCACGCGGGAGCCTGCACACGGAGATCGCCGACGGTGTTCGCTGGCTCTGGGAACATCGCCTGCTCCGCACCCTCGCGGTGAGCATGGGACTGGCGAACGTCGCGTTCTGCGCCGCCTTCGCCACCCTGATCCTCTACGCCCGGCAACGGCTGGGCCTATCCGACATCGGCTACGGCTTCCTGCTCACCACCTTCGCCATCGGCGGGCTGCTCGGCACCGCGCTCGCGCCGCGGCTGCAAGAGATTGTCGGGGCCAGCATCCTGCTCCGCGCCGGCCTCGTCGTCGAGGTCATCACCCACACCACCCTGGCGACCACCACGACCCCACTGGTCGCCGCCGCCATCCTGATCGTCTTTGGGATCCACACCATGGTCTGGGGCGTCATCCTGGTGACCCTGCGCCAACGCGTCGTGCCGCAGAACCTGCTGGGTCGGGTCGGCAGCGTCCACTCGCTGCTCGATCTCGGCGGCGCGGCCCTTGGTTCACTCATCGGCGGCACCCTCGCCAGCGTCTGGGGGCTCACCACACCATTCTGGATCGCCGCCGCCGTGATGACGCTCATCGCCACCGCCGCCTGGCGACCGCTGCGTCAGGCATCAGCCGCCTGACTCATCCCTCGGGTTCCGCCTGGCCGAGCGCCTACACGCCGGGCGGGACCCGCCTACACAGCAATGCCTGCGATCTGCGCGGCGGCTGGCGGCGCCGGCGTCGACGAAGCCGGTGGCGCACCCGTTGACCCATCGCGGCGGACAGCCCACGCCTCGCCGGCGCACTACAACCAGGCGTGTGACGGCGTGACCGAGACGGGTGGCGGGAGACGGCGGTTGGCTTCGTAGACTGCGCCGGTGGGTGTGGAGCGGCGACCTCTGGCGGACCGGCCGTTGGCCGAGCCGCATCCGTCGCGGCTGTCGCCGGAGCACCCCGACCGGGAGCGGATCCTCGCGGCGCACACCGCCGCGCTCGACGCCGGGGAGGCCGGCTACCTCGACCCGGGCAGCGGGCTGTTCGTGCTCAGCGCCGGCTTCCTGGCGCGTCGGGGCACCTGCTGCGGGCGCGGCTGCCGGCACTGCCCGTACGTCGCCGACTGACGGAAAACCCGATGCCGGCCGGCGTGGCCCGGCCTAGGTTGGGCCGGCCGGGCAGGCGTCCCGGTGGTGGTGCACACGGCCGCCTGACCAACGGCGACAGGTGGGTCGTGACCGAGAGTCTCGCGCCAGAGCGCGTCAACCGGGTGCCGCTGTGGCGGAGGCGGGACTTCGCGCTGCTGTGGGGTGGCCAGACCATCGGCGAGTTCGGCATCCGGGCCAGCGCGGTGGTGGTGCCGCTGCTCGCCGCCGACACCCTGCGCGCCGGTGTGTTCCAGGTTTCCCTGCTGACCGCGGCGGCCTGGCTGCCGTACCTGTTCTTCTCGCTTCCCGCCGGGCTGGTCGCCGACCGGTTCGACCAGCGACGTCTGATGATCTGCTGTGACCTCGGCCGGGCCGCGCTGCTGGCCTCGGTGCCGGCGGTCGCCCTGGTCGGTCGGCTCACCCTGCCCTTCCTGTACGTGGTGGTCGGGCTCAACGGGGTGCTCACGGTCTTCTTCACCGTCGCGTACAAGAGCCTGCTGCCCCGGCTGGTATCGGCGGACCGGCTGATCGAGGGCAACGCCCGGCTCACAGTCAGCGAGGACGCCGCCCAACTGGTCGGGCCGGCGGTCGGCGGGGCGCTGGCCGGGGTGGTCGGCGGTGGTCGTACCCTGCTCGGCACCACGCTCGCCTTCCTGGTCAGCGCGGTGACGTTGGGGCTGATCCGGCCACCCGCACCGGCGCGCCCGGTCTCCGGGCGGCCGGTGCCGGCGAGGGTCGCCGTCACCGAGGGGCTCGGGTTCGTTCGCGGGCACCCCATCCTGTTGGCGACCCTGCTCTGCGCCACCATGTCGAACTTCTTCGGCGTGGCCACCACCGCGCTGGAGGTGCCCTACCTGCTGCGGGAGTTGCACGCCGCCCCGGCCGTGGTGGGCGTGGTCGTCTCCGCCGGGGCGGTCGGCGGCCTGCTCGCCGGGGCGCTGGCCGACCGGATCGCCGCCCGGGTCGGCTCGGCCCGGTTGATCTGGGTGGCGATGGCTGTCCCGGGGCCGCTCTACCTGCTCATGCCGGCCGCCCGGCCGGGCTGGGGCCTGCTGCTGTACGCCGTCGGGCTGGCCGCGTACTCCGCCAACGGGGTGCTGTTCAACGTGGCCCTGGTGTCGTACCGGCAGCGGGTCACCCCGCCGGAGCTGCTCGGTCGGGTGACCGCCGCGTTCGTGTGGATCTGTTTCGGGGTGGTGCCGTTCGGCGCGCTCTTCGGCGGTGCGCTCGGCAGCACGTGGGGGATGCGCCCGGCGCTGGTGGTGACCGCCCTGGGCACGTGGAGCGCCGCCCTGTTCGTGGTCGGCTCGCCGCTGCGGACGATGCGCGACCTGCCTCCGTCTCATCCGGGATGACCGTCGGGTGAGGAGCCGGGGGAGGGGCTTCCGTGCCGGCGGGCTTGCCCGTACGGTGTCCGTCGGACGTTCCGGGCGGACGTCCCGTCCCGCCGTCGATCACGGAGGTTCCCCCGTGCGCACCCGGCTCTGCCTTGCCGTCTCGGCTGTCCTGCTGACCGCCACGGGGTGCGCGGACGCGCCGAGGACGGTGCCGCTGCCGCCGGTGGAGCCGCTGACCGTCGAGGTGGCCGCCGCGTCCTCCGGGGGCGCCTGCCGGCTGCTGGACTTCGCCGTGATCGAGGAGCACACCGGGGTCCGGTTCGACGTGGCGGCGGCCGGCGACCGGGCGGACACCCGCACCTGCGTGCTCCGCGCCGGCGACCTCACCCTGCCGGAGCTGACCCTGACCGTGACGGACACCTCGATCGATGTGCCGACGTTCAACGCCGACGTGCTGCCGAAAGGGGCGGCGAAGGTGCCGAAGCTCGGGCAGGTCGCCTACCGCCGTACGGTGACGAAGAACGGCCCGGTGGCCGAGGTGGGCTGGCTGGCCACCGAGAGCCGACTGGCCACCCTGCACTGGACCTGCGAGAAGGGCACGGCGAAAGCCGAGGTCGAGGAGCTGACCGGCAAGCTGGTCGAGCTGGCCGCGACGATCGACACCCGTTCGCTGTGACGTCGGGCCGCCGTCGACGGCGGCCCGACGTGGCTCAGCCGCCGTCGCGGCGGTTTCATGTGCTCAGTGCGCGGCGACGAAGACCCGCGAGGCGACCTCGCGGGGCAGCCGGATCCGTTCGCCGGAGCGGTCGATGAACACCCCGTCGCGTTCCTGCGCCACCGTGACCGTGGCCCCCGGGTCGACCCCGGCGGCGTGCAGTTGGCGCAGCACGTCCGCGTCGGTCTGCACGCTCTCGCAGATCCGCCGGACCACCACCGGGCCGGACAGGCCGGGGAAGGCGAGATTGCGCTCCGCCTCGACGGGATCGGTGTTCGGCTCCGAGCCGAGCTCCTCCAGCCCGGGGATCGGGTTGCCGTACGGCGAGCGGGTCGGCCGGTTGAGCAGGTCGTACACCCGCTTCTCGACCGCGTCGCTCATCACGTGCTCCCACCGGCAGGCCTCCTCGTGGGCCTCCTCGTAGGGCATTCCGATCACGTTGACCAGCAGCAGTTCGGCGAGGCGGTGCTTGCGCATCACGGACACGGCGGTGCTGCGCCCCAGCGGGGTCAGCGTGAGGTGCCGGTCGCCCTCGACGGTGAGCAGGCCGTCACGCTCCATTCGGGCGACGGTCTGGCTGACGGTGGGCCCGCTCTGCCGCAGCCGCTCGGCGATTCGCGCGCGCAGCGGCGGCACGCCCTCCTCCTCGAGTTCGAGGATGGTGCGAAGGTACATTTCCGTCGTATCGACCAGGTCGTGCGATTTCACCGCGTCACGACCTCCTTGCCGTCATAGTGGTTGACCGAAGAATCGGTCGTGTCCAGATCGTGCTTCACGTCAGCGGCCCTCCGGTCCACGATGCTACCCCGGCCACCCGACAAGCCCCGGCGCCGAATCGCGAGGCCGCCGCCCGGATGGTGTTGACTGGACGGCGTGTCCGAAACCGAGGTGCCGCTGGTCGAGCCCGATCGGCTCGCCGCCGAGTTGGCGCAGCCCGATCCGCCCACCCTGCTCGACGTCCGGTGGCGGCTGGCCGGCCCGCCGGGGCGGGACGACTACGCCCTCGGTCACCTGCCCGGCGGGGTCTTCGTCGACCTGGACACCGCGCTCTGCGGCCCGCCCGGCACCGCCGGCCGGCACCCGCTGCCCGACCCCCCGGCCCTGCAGACGGCGCTGCGGGCCGCCGGCGTCCGCGCCGGTCACCCCGTCGTCGTGTACGACGGCGGCGACGGGATGGCCGCCGCCCGGGCCTGGTGGACCCTGCGCTGGGCCGGCCACCGGCAGGTCCGCCTGCTGCACGGCGGCTGGCCCGCCTGGACCGCCGCCGGCCTGCCCACCTCGACCGAGACACCCGATCCGGCCCTCGGCGACGTGACCGTGCGACCCGGTGCGCTTGCGGTGCTGGACGCCGACGGCGCGGCCCGGCTCGCCGCCGCCGACGAGGGAGTCCTGCTCGACGTGCGGACCGCCCCCCGCTACCGGGGCGAGACCGAGCCGATCGACCCGGTCGCCGGGCACGTCCCCGGAGCGGTGAACCTGCCCGCTCCCGAGTACGTCACCGAGGGCCGCTTCCCGTCCGCCGAGACGCTACGGGCCCGGTTCGCCGCGGCCGGGGTGACCGCGGACGCGCCTGTCGGGGCGTACTGCGGCTCGGGGGTGACCGCCGCGCAGGCGGTGCTCGCCCTGCACCTGGCGGGGCGGCCGGACGCGGCGCTCTATGTCGGTTCCTGGAGCAACTGGGTCGCCGACCCGGACCGGCCGGTGGCCACCGGGGAGACACCGGCGCGCTGAGCCCGCGTGCCCTGGGTGGCCGACGGGGCCCGTGCGACGATGACCCCATGTCGGACGACACGCTGGTGGTGTGGGACGAATCCCTGCTCGGCTACGACCTGGGGGAGCACCCCCTCGATCCGGTCCGGGTGGAGCTGACCATGGCCCTGGCCCGGGAGTTGGGCGTGCTCGACCGGCCCGGGGTGCGGATGATCCGGCCCGAACCGGCCGACGACGCGCTGCTCTCCCGGGTACACCGGCCGGACTACCTGGACGCGGTCCGGGCCGCCCCGCACGACCCGCTCATCGCCGGGTACGGGCTGGGCACCGCCGACAACCCCGTCTTCGACCGGATGCACGAGTCCAGCGCGCTGGTCGCCGGGGCGACCGTGGCCGCCGCGGAGGCGGTGTGGCGGGGCGAGGCCCGGCGGGCGGTCAACGTGGCCGGTGGGCTGCACCACGCCATGCCGGACCGGGCCGCCGGGTTCTGCGTCTACAACGACCCGGCGGTGGCGATCGCCCGCCTGCTCGACCTCGGCGCCGAACGGGTGGCGTACGTGGATGTCGACGTGCACCACGGCGACGGCGTGCAGGAGATCTTCTACCGCGACCCGCGGGTGCTCACGGTGAGCGTGCACGAGACCCCGCTGGCGCTCTTCCCCGGCACCGGGTTCCCCGACGAGACCGGCGGCCCCGGAGCCGAGGGCACCTCGGTCAACCTGCCGCTGCCGCCGGGCGTCGACGACGTCGGCTGGCAGCGTGCCTTCCACGCCGTGGTGCCGTCGGTGCTGCGGGCATTCCGGCCGCAGATCCTCGTCACCCAGTGCGGCGCCGACGGGCACCGGGTCGACCCCCTGGCCGACCTGCACCTGTCCGTCGACGGTCAACGGGCCACCTACCTGGCGCTGCGGGCGCTCGCCGACGAACTCTGCGACGGCCGCTGGGTGGCCACCGGCGGCGGCGGGTACGCCCTGGTCGAGGTGGTGCCCCGGGCCTGGACGCACCTGCTCGCCGTCGCGGCCGGCGCGCCGGTCGACCCGGCCGCGCTGACCCCGCCGGCCTGGCGGGAACTCGCCGCGCGGCGGCGGCCCGGCCACCGGATCCCGTTGCGGATGACCGACGACGTCGACCCGACGTACCAGCCGTGGCAGCCGACCGGCGAGCCGGACTCCGTGGACCGGGCCGTCGCGGCCACCCGCAAGGCGGTGTTCCCGCTGCTCGGGCTGGACCCGTACGACCCGCGCGACTGACCGGTGAGCCGGGGGAGGGGTGAGCGGTGATTACCGTCGACCAGCCGGTGGACGTGCTGCTCAGCGACGGCAGCACCGTCCAGCTGCGGGCGATCCACCCGCAGGACGCGCCGGAAATCGTGGCGATGCACTCGCGGTTCTCCGAGCGCACCCGTTACCTGCGCTACTTCTCGCCGTACCCGCGTATCCCGGAACGCGACCTGCACCGCTTCGTCAACGTCGACCACCGCGACCGGGAGGCGTTCGTGGTGCTCGCCGGCGACCGGATCGTGGCCGTCGGGCGGTACGAGCGGCTCGGCCCGCAGGCGCCCGAGGCCGAGGTGGCGTTCGTGGTCGAGGACGCCTGGCAGGGCCGGGGAATCGGCTCGGTGCTGCTGGAACACCTGGCCGACGCGGCCAGCCGCGCCGGCATCGTCCACTTCGTCGCCGAGGTGCTGCCCGCCAACTCGGCGATGTTGCGGGTCTTCGCCGACTTCGGCTACCAGGTCCAGCGTCAGTACGCCGATGGGGTGGTGCACCTGACCTTCCCGATCGCCCCCACCGAGGCGACCCTGGCCGTGCAGCGCGGCCGGGAGCACCGTACCGAGGCGCGGTCCATCGCCCGGTTGCTCGCCCCGCGTGGCGTCGCCGTCTACGGGGCCAGCGCCACCGGCCAGGGCGTCGGTGCGGCCGTCCTCGGCCACCTGCGCGACGGCGGCTACACCGGCGCGATCGTCCCGGTTCATCCGAGCGCGGCCACCGTGGCCGGGCTGCCCGCGTACCCCTCGGCGGCCGCCGCCGGGGCGCAGCTGGACCTGGCGGTCGTCGCGGTGGCCGCCGACGCGGCGGCCGGGGTGGTCGCGGACGCGGCCGCCGCGGGGGTGCACGGCCTGGTGGTCATCTCCGCCGGCTTCGCCGAGGCCGGCGCCGAGGGGGCGGCGGCGCAGCGGGCGCTGGTCCGGGCCGCGCACGCCGCCGGCATGCGGGTGGTCGGCCCGAACTGCCTGGGAGTGGCCAACACCGCCGGGGAGGTACGGCTCAACGCCACCCTCGCCCCGGTGCTGCCCGCACCCGGCCGGGTCGGTCTGTTCAGCCAGTCCGGGGTGTTCGGGGTGGCGCTGCTCGCCGAGGCGAGGCGGCGTGGGCTGGGCCTGTCCAGTTTCGTCTCGGCCGGCAACCGGGCCGACGTCTCCGGCAACGACCTGCTGCAGTACTGGCAGGACGACCCGGGCACCGACGTGATCCTGCTGTACCTGGAGACCTTCGGCAACCCGCGCAAGTTCGCCCGGCTGGCCCGGCGGATCGGCCGGGACAAGCCGGTGGTGGCGCTCGCGTCGCTGGCCCGTCCGGCCGGCCTCGGCGACGGGCCGGCCCTGGACGAGGCGGCGGTGAGCGCGTTGTTCGCGCAGTCCGGGGTGATCCGGGTGGACACCGTCGCCGAGTTGCTCGACGTCGGCGTGCTTCTGGCCCACCAGCCGCTGCCCGCCGGTCCCCGGGTCGCGGTGGTGGGCAACTCCTCGGCGTTGACCGGGCTGGCCGCGACCGCCTGCGCCACCCAGGGGCTCAGCGTCGCCGACGGGTACCCGCGTGACGTGGGCCCGCAGGCCGGCGCGGCCGAGTTCGCCGACGCGCTGGCCGAGGCGACCGGCGACGACGGCGTCGACGCCCTGGTGGCCGTCTTCGCCCCGCCGTTGCCCGGGCAGCTCACCGTCGAGGAGGCGGACTTCACCGCCGCGCTGCCGGCCGCGCGCACCGCCGGGAAACCGGCGGTGGCGACGTTCCTCGCCGGTCGGGTGCCCGCCGGGGTGCCCGCGTACCCGAGCGTGGAGGAGGCGGTGCGGGCGCTGGGCCGGGTCACCCGGTACGCCGCCTGGTTGCGCCGTGACCCGGGCACGGCGCCCGAGGTGGCCCGGGTGGACCCCGCGGCGGGGCAGGCGGCGTTGCGCGCCGACGCCTCCGACGTGGCCGGGCTGCTCGCGGCGTACGGCATCGACCTGGTCCGGTCGGCGCCGGCGGCCACCGTGGACGAGGCGATCGCCGCCGCCGGGCGGATGGGGTGGCCGGTGGCGCTCAAGGCCGCCGACCCGGGCCTGCGGCACCGCCTCGACCTCGGTGCGGTCCGCCTCGACCTCGCCGACGAGGCGGCGCTGCGCCGTGCGTACGCCGAGATGGCCCCGGCCTTCGGCGCGGACGTGCTGGTCCAGCCGATGGTTGCACCCGGGGTGGCCTGCGTGGTCGAGCTGGTGGAGGATCCTGCGTTCGGGCCGGTGGTCGGCTTCGGTCTCGGCGGGGTCGCCACCGAACTGCTCGGTGACCGGGCCTGGCGGGCCGTGCCGTTGACCGACCGGGACGCGTTCGAACTGGTCGACGAACCCCGGGCGGCGCCGCTGCTGCGCGGGCACCGGGGAGCGGCGCCGGTCGACCGGGCGGCCCTGGCCGAGCTGCTGCTGCGCGTCGGGCGGCTCGCCGACGAGCAACCCCGGGTCCGCTCGTTGACGCTGAACCCGGTGCTGGCCCGCCCGGACGGCATCTCGGTGCTGCACGCCACCGTCCGGGTCGGCGCGGCCGGCGCCCGTCCGGACACCGGCCCGCGCCGGCTCTGACCGCGCCCGCCCGGCTCAGCTCCACGCCCGCCGGCTCAGCTCCGCGTGGATATCTGCTGGACGGCCCAGGCGTTGCCGTCGGGGTCGGTGAAGAAGACGAAGCCGACATTGTCCAGCGGGTGCGGCACCGGGCGCGGGTTCTCGCCGAGCACCCGGATCTCGCTGACCTCGACGCCGCGCTCGACCAACTCGGCCCGGGCCTGCTCCAGATCGGACACGACCAGCTGTAGGCCCTTGAGTGACCCCGGTGGCATCTGCGGCACCGCGCCCTTGCCGATCACGATGGAACAACCCGATCCCGGGGGCGTGAGCTGCACGATCCGTACGTCGTCGCCCATCCGGGTGTCGTGGTCGACGGCGAAACCGAGCCGGTCGGCGTAGAACTGTTTGGCCCGGTCGATGTCGCTGACCGGCACCACCACCACTTCCAACGTCCAGTTCATGAGCCCACCCTGCCCGAGGAGTACGACATCGCCGGGCCGACACACGGCAGTGGCCCCGGCGAACCGCCGGGGCCACCCGTTCCGAGCCGCGGTCAGCAGGCGTACGCCTCCAGCCGCTGCGCCCGCTCCGGGGCACGCAGCTTCAGCAGCGTCACCTTCTCGATCTGCCGGATCCGCTCCCGCGACAGACCGAACTCCTTACCCACCTCGTCCAGGGTGCGCTGCCGGCCGTCGTCCAGGCCGAACCGCAGCCGGATCACCGCCTGCTCCCGCTGGGAGAGGGTGGCCAGCACGATCCGCACCTCGTTGCGCAGCTCGCCGTGGGCGGCGGCGTCCCCCGGCTCCTGGCGCGGGTCCATGGCGGCGACGAAGTCGCCGAGGGCGCTCTCGCCGTCCTCGCCGACGGCCTGGTCCAGGCTCACCGGCTCCCGGTCGTACGAGATCAGCTCGATCACCTGGAACTCGGGGATCTCCATGGCGCGGGCGACCTCACCCACCGTGGGCTCCCGCCCCAGCGTCACCGACAGCTCCCGGCGAACCCGGACCATCCGGTTGACCTGCTCGACCATGTGCACCGGGATGCGGATGGTGCGGGCCTGGTCGGCCATGGCGCGGGTGATCGCCTGGCGGATCCACCAGGTGGCGTAGGTGGAGAACTTGTAGCCCTTGGCGTAGTCGAACTTCTCGACCGCCCGGATCAGGCCCAGGTTGCCCTCCTGGATCAGGTCGAGGAACGCCATGCCCCGGCCGGTGTAGCGCTTGGCGATGCTCACCACCAGGCGCAGGTTCGCCTCCAGCAGGTGGTCCTTGGCGGCGCGGCCCTGCGCCGCGATCAGCTCCAGGTCGGCCCGCAGTTCGGCGGAGACCGGGGTGCACGTCGACAGCTTCTCCTCGGCGAACAGCCCCGCCTCGATCCGCTTGGCCAGCTCGACCTCCTGGGCGGCGGTGAGCAGCTTCGTCCGGCCGATGCCGTTGAGGTACGCCCGGACCAGGTCGGTGGAGACGCCCCGCTCGTCGGTGGCGTCGAGGTCGGCGAGGGTCTGCGCATTGTGCTCGGCGTCGACGGCGGCGGCCGGGCGCGTCTGGTGTTCGATCATCTGCAGGGCCATCTCTGTTTCTCCCCGTATCCGCTTCTGTGCCGCGTACCGGCCTGGTGGCGCCGGTGATGAACAGCTTTCCAACCGGGACGTGAAACGGGAGTGAGGCGATCGGGGACCCGACAGCAGTTCGGTCGGGTGTGCTGCGTCACATTCGTTGCGGGTGGCGGTTACGGTGCCGCCAGCGGTCGGCCATCGGGCCGGCGACGACAGACTCGGAGGACGCGGTGGTCTTCAAACGGCTCATGCAGGCGATGGGGGTGGGCGGCCCCTCGGTGGAGACCGTGCTGGCCAACCCGCACTGCCGTCCGGGCGGGCAGTTGGAGGGGCGGATCCAGGTGGCCGGCGGCGACCACGACGTGGACATCTCCTACGTGGCGCTCGGCCTCGTCACCCGGGTCGAGGTGGAGAGTGCCGACTCCGAGTACCACACCGACCAGGAGTTCGGTCGCCACCAGGTCACCGGGCCGTTCCGGCTGGCGGCCGGGCAGCGGTACGACATTCCGTTCCGCTTCGAGGTGCCGTGGGAGACGCCCCTGACCGACCTGTACGGCCGGCGCCTGCCGGGGATGACCATGGGGCTGCGTACCGAGTTGGAGGTGGCGCGGTCGGTGGACTCCGGTGACCTGGACGCGGTGTCGGTGCATCCGCTGCCGGCCCAGGAACGGCTGCTGGAGGCGCTGCTGCGGCTGGGTTTCCGGTTCGCCCGGGCCGACGTCGAGCGGGGACACCTCTACGGCGTACGGCAGAGCCTGCCGTTCTACCAGGAGATCGAGTTCTTCCCGGCTCCTCGCTACGCCGGGGTGATCAACCAGCTCGAGCTGACCTTCGTCACCGGGCCGGCGCAGACCCAGGTCGTGCTGGAGCTCGACAAGCGGGGCGGCGTCTTCACCGAGGGGCGGGACGTCTTCGGCCGGTTCACGGTCGACCACGCCACCCTCGACACGGTCGACTGGGCCGCCCAGCTCGAAACCTGGCTCCACACCTCCCTGACCCGCCGCGGCCTCTTCTCCTGACCC
>NZ_SMJY01000109.1:0-20946 GCF_004348355.1 Micromonospora sp. KC721
GGGTGGGTGTGAGCCGGGATCCGGTGGCCAGGCAGGCGGAGTTTTCCCGGCGGCACGGGTTTGACTTTCCGTTGTTGTCGGATGTCGACGGGCGGGTGGCCGAGGCGTTCGGGGTGCGGCGGCGGTTGCCGTTGGGGCCGTTGAGTACGCGGCGGATGACGTTTGTGATCGGGTCGGACCGTCGGGTTCTCGCGGTGGTCCACAGTGAGTTGGACATGAATGGTCATGCCGATGAGGCGTTGCGGGTTCTCGGGGGTTGATCTTTTCTCTGTCGCAGTCGGCTGGTATCAAGGGCGGGACTCAGACACGTGTACGGAAGAGGGCTGTGATGGCGGGCCAGGGTTTGTCCGATGACGAGGTGCGGGGCATCCGGGAGGCGTTGGCGGCGGGTCGCAGGCCCAAGGTGGTGTTCACCGCGTCGGCGGGTCAGGTCGCCGGGCAAATGGGTCAGGTGGTGGAGTTGACCGATCCGGCGGTTTCCGACGAGTTCGTGGTGGTGCGGTTCGGTCGGGACGAGTTGCCGTTCTCCCCCGGCGATGTGGCCCTCGCGCCGAAGGGGACGGGTCGCCGGGTGGTGGAGGCGAAGCCGGAGCCGGCGGTGCAGGTGGCGGCGGTGGAGCCGGAGTTCGTGTTGGACACGCCGCCGGTGCCGCGTCGGGAGGAGCCGAAGCCGGTGGTGCCGGTGGAGGCGAAGCCGGCGGCGCGGCGGGCGGTGAAGGTGGCCAAGCCGAAGGGCCCGGCGGGTTTGACGGTTACGTTGGCCTATGCCGAGGGTGAGTGGACGGTGGCGGCGCAGCAGGGGGCGAAGGCGTTGGCGAAGCCGTACGTGGTGAAGCCGGCGGAGGCGTTGCGGATGGTGGCGTTGGTGGATGTGCCGGGGGTGCAGGAGGCGGTGGAGCAGATCCTGGCGGCGGAGCGGGCCGAGGCCGAGCAGCAGGCGGAGAAGTTGCGTGCGGAGTTGGCCGAGATCGAGGCGCGGTTGGCGGAGTTGCGCGAGGCGGGGTGAGTGGTTGTTGGTCGTGGCGGTGGCGGTGTCCCTGGTGGGGGCACCGCCACCGGCGTATTCGGGGTGGGTCAGTGTTGGGGGATGTTGGCGACGCCGATGCGTTTGCGGAAGACCCAGTAGGTCCAGCCCTGGTAGGCCAGGACGACGGGGGTGAACACGACCGCCACCCAGGTCATGATCTTCAGGGTGTAGGGGGTGGAGGCGGCGTTGGTGGCGGTCAGGGTGCCGGCGGGGTCTCCGGTGGAGGGCAGCACGTTGGGAAACAGTGCGGCGAACAGGGTGGCGACGGTCAGGCCGATGGCCACGGCGGTGCCGGTGAAGGCCCAGCCTTCGCGGCGTACCCGGGCGGCGGCGAGCGCGCCGAGCAGGGCGAGGGTGGCGCCGAGGGCGAGCACGACGGCGGCGGCGCTGGCGCGGATGGTGAGCGTCCAGGTCAGGAACGCGACCGTGGCGACCGTGGTGGCGAGGCCGAGCTTCACGGCGAGGGCGCCGGCGCGGTGGCGGATGTCGCCGGTGGTCTTGAGGGCGATGAACAGGGCGCCGTGGGTTCCGAACAGCGCCGTGGTGGTCGCTGCGCCGAGCAGGGCGTACGGGTTGAGCAGGTTGAGCAGGCCGCCAACGTATTCGTGGTCGGCGTCGAGGGGTACGCCGCGCAGGATGTTGGCGAAGGCGACGCCCCAGAGGATCGCCGGTAGGAGGGAGCCGCAGAAGATGGCGGTGTCCCAGCGGCGCTTCCAGGTGGCTTCGGGGCGCTTGTGCCGGTATTCGAAGGCGACGCCGCGGGCGATGAGGGCGAGCAGGATCAGCAGCAGGGGTAGGTAGAAGCCGGAGAAGAGGGTGGCGTACCACTCGGGGAAGGCGGCGAACATGGCGCCGCCGGCGGTGATCAGCCAGACTTCGTTGCCGTCCCAGACGGGGCCGATGGTGTTGATGAGGACGCGGCGTTCCCGGTCGTCGCGGCCGAGGACGGGCAGCAGCATGCCGACGCCGAAGTCGAAGCCTTCGAGGATGAAGTAGCCGGTGAAGAGTGCGGCCACGAGGAGAAACCAGATGGTGGTCAGGTCCACGGTGGGCTCCGGGGTCAGTAGGCGAAGGCGAGGGGGCGTTCGGTGTCGTCGGTGTCGTCGGGTTCGGGTGTGGGGGTGAGGTCGGGGACGCCGGCGCGGGCGTAGCGGATCAGCAGTTTGCACTCGATGACGGCGAGGGTGGCGTAGATGAGGGTGAAGGCGGTGAAGGAGGTCAGTACCTCGGTCAGGGAGACGCTGCGGGAGACGCCGTTGCGGGTGAGCATTTCGCCGAAGACGATCCAGGGTTGGCGGCCCATCTCGGTGAAGATCCAGCCGAAGGAGTTGGCGAGCAGGGGCAGGATGGGCAGGATGAGGCCGGCGCGGAGCAGCCATCGGTTGGTGGGGGTGCGGCCTTTGCGTTGGGTCCAGAGGACGAGCAGGGCGATGGCGGCGGCGGCCAGCCCGAAGCCGATCATGAGGCGGAAGCTCCAGTAGGTGACCGGGATGATCGGGGTGTAGCTGCCGGGGCCGTACTGGCTGGCGTACTGGGCTTGGAGGTCGTTGATGCCGTGCACGGTGCCGTGGGGGTCGCCGGTGCCGAGGTACGACAGCAGGTAGGGGATCTTGATGGCGAAGATTTCGCGGCTGCCGTCGAGGCTGCCGATGGTGAGTACGGAGAACGAGGCGGGGCTCTCGGTGGTGTAGAGGCCTTCGGCGGCGGCCATCTTCATGGGCTGGACCTGGGTCATGATTTTGCCTTGGATGTCGCCGGTGATCAGCACCAGTGCGGTGGAGATCATGACGGTCCAGGCGCCGAATCTGGTGGCGAAGCGGTAGGCGTCGGTGTCGGCGCTGTCGCGGTTGCGCATGATGTGCCAGAGGCCGACGGTGAGCATCAGGGAGCCGGCGACGAGGAAGGAACCGGCGATGGTGTGCGGGAAGGTGATGAGCGCGACCTTGTTGGTGAGTACGGCGAGGAAGTCGGTGAGTTCGGCGCGGCCGGTGTCGGGGTTGATCCGGTAGCCGACGGGGTTCTGCATGAAGGAGTTGGCGGCGAGGATGAAGTAGGCGCTGAGGTTGCTGCCGATGGCGGCGACCCAGATGCTGGCCAGGTGCAGTCGTTTGGGTAGCCGGTCCCAGCCGAAGATCCACAGGCCGATGAAGGTGGATTCGAGGAAGAAGGCGACCAGGGCTTCGATGGCCAGTGGGGCGCCGAAGATGTCGCCGACGAAGCGGGAGTAGTCGCTCCAGTTCATGCCGAACTGGAATTCCTGCACGATGCCGGTGACGACGCCCATGGCGAAGTTGATGAGGAAGAGTTTGCCGTAGAACTTGGTGAGTTTGAGGTAGCGCTCGTTGCCGGTGCGGTGCCAGAGCGTTTGGAGGATCGCCACCAGGATCGACAGGCCGATGGTGAGGGGAACGAAGAGGAAGTGGTAGACGGTGGTGACACCGAACTGCCAGCGGGCGACGTCCAACGCGTCCACCGGTGACCCCCTGAGGCTCGTACTACAAGACGTAGTAAATACTACTTGCCGTCGTAGGGGATGTGGCGGCGCGCAGGGCCAGGACACGGCCCGGGACCCATGACCTTGATCACCTCCGTGCGGCCCACGGCTGCTCCCGGCCCAGCGGTCGGCCGTGCGATCATCCACTCCTGATGGAGACCACCACCCCCCCATGGCGGCCGCCGCTGCTCTGGCGGGCCGCCCAGGCCCTCGCCCACGCCGCCGTCGCCCTGCTCGGTCGGCTCGAGGTCACCGGCGATGTGCCGGCGCACCTGCGCCGTGGCCCGCTGATCCTGGCCGCCAACCACATCGGCCCGTTCGACCCGATCGTGCTGGCCGCGGCCTGCCGCGCCCTCGGCGTCGCACCACGGTTCATGGCCACCGGCGGCCTGTTCCGCGCCCCCGTCGTCGGCGCGCTCATGCGCCGCACCGGTCACCTGCGCGTCGACCGGGGCACCGCCGCCGTGCACCAGGCCCTCGTCGACGCCTGCGCGGCGATCGCCGCCGGATCGGTCGTGCTGGTCTACCCCGAGGGACGCATCGGACTGGACCCGAGCATGTGGCCCGAACGCGGCAAAACCGGCACCGCCCGTCTCGCGTTCGCCAGCGGCGCCCCGATCGTGCCGGTCGCCCACTGGGGCTCCCACGAGGTGCTCCCCTATCGGGCGCCGAAGGGAATGCTGCGGGGCATCGCCCGCGCGCTGCTGCGCCGCCCGGTGATCCGGGTCCGCTTCGGTGACCCCCTCGATCTGACCGACCTGACCCCGGGCACACCGGGTGCCGCCCGACGGGGTACCGACCGGATCATCGACGCGATCACCGACACCCTGGTCCCGCTGCGGTCCGACGAGCCGCAGCGGCCCCGCCACGTGGACCCGAGCCGCCCGGTCGACACCAGCCGCGCCCACCGCCGCCGACCGGGCTGAGCCCGGCCGGCGGCGGGCCCGGTCAGCCGGCGTTCAGGATCGGCACCAGGTGTTCCTCCTCGTACGCCAGATGCGCCTGGACCTGGTCGGTGAGGCGCTGCACCTCGGTCCGCAGCGCCTCCCGGTCCACCGTCGGGGTGGCCAGCACGGTACGCAGCTCGTCCAGCAGCGCCGCCATCGCCTGGTGCTCGGCGTCCAGGCGGGCCAGCACCTCGGCGAGATCCGGGCGGTGCGCGGCCAGCCAGGGGAACATGCCGGCGTCCTCGCGTTCATGGTGCCCGCGTAGCCCTTCGCACAGGCTCAGGCAGTTCACCCGCAGCTGCGCGCCGACCGTCGGCCCGGCCGCGGCCACCTCCTGACGGATCAGGGCCAGCTCGCGTCGGAGGGCGTCGTGCACCGCGGTCAGCGCGGCCCCGGGCGGGCCGGGCGGCGGCGTCGGCGCAGCTGGCAGCGGCGACAGCGCCACCACCGGCAGCCTCCGCCCGGCCTGACGTTCGTACTCGGCCCAGCCCGGGTCGGCCTGCACCGCGCGGGCGAAGGCACGGTCCCGGTCGTCGCCGGTCAGGACCTCGGCGCGGGCCTGGTAGGTGAAGACGCCGTCCTCGACGGTGACCAGCGGGTCGGCCAGCAGGTTGTGGTACCACTGCGGGTGCTCGGGGAGCCGCCAGCGGAGGCGATGACCAGCATCCGCTGCCCGCCGTCGGGCAGGTAGCCCAGCGGGGTGGTGTGCGGGGCGCGGGTCCGCGTCCCGGTCGTGGTGAGCAGCACCAGGCGTGCGCCCTCGAACCAGCCCCCGACTCGGCCGGCGTTGGCGCGGAACTCCTCGATGACAGCGTGATTGAAATCGTTCGGCATGTGTGTGGGTAATCCCGGGAAGGCAGGGGCGCCGCGCGGCGGCGCGGTGGGTGGGGAAGGCAACGAAGGCGCGGCCGACGACGTGCGTCGGCAACGGCGAGAGTGAGGTGCCCGCAACGAGCGGTCAGCGGCGGTGGTCGGCGGGCCGCGGGCCCACCCGTGGCTCACGCGCCAGCCGGGTGCCCTGTCCGCTCATGGCCTCTGATGGCCGACCCGGCAGTCACGGCGTCGACCGTAACGCCCGGTTGGCGCCCTGGTCAATCGCCGTGCTGTCCGTCGTCGGTCACCTCGGTGCGCACCCTTCGCCGGCTGCACCGGGCACCGCGCAGCAGGCCCGGCCCCCTGGTGGCCCCGCAACGGTGGCCGGGCCTGGCTGACCGATCAGGACGCGATGGCCGTCAGTCTGGCGTCGAGGGCGTCGAGGTCGGGGACGAACCAGATGTGCTCGGCGCGATTGGACTCGTGGACCAGGGCGCGCAGGGCGGCGCTGGTGGCCAGGTGCCGGGAGATGTCACCGACGACGGCCAGCCGCAGCCGGTAGTTGACGAACTTCTGCATGACCTCGCCGGCGAAACCGGTGCCGAGGGTGAAGAAGCTCTCGTCCAGCCGTGCGGTCGGCACCGCCACCACGTGCGCCCCGAGGAACGCCGCGCCGATCAGGTCCAGCGCGTCCTGTTCGGTGGCCACCGGCGGGCCGGCCGGGTCGCAGACCAGGACCCGCACCCCGGCCCGGTCCTGCAGCACGTCAGGCATTCTCGTCCTCTCCGGTCAGCAGGCCGGCGCCGTCGGCGAGCACGGCGTCGAGCAGATGCAGGACCTCGGCGGTGGCGGACGCGTCGCCCATCAGCACGATTTTCATGCGCTGCTCGTCGTGGACGGTCTGGGCGCGCAGCGGGCGCGCAGCGGGTCGGGGGTTGTTCAGGCTGGCCAGCACGAGGGTGGACAGCCGGTCGGCGGCGCTCCGGTCGATCCCGTCGACCGTGACGATGCTGGCCACCTCCAGGGCCGGGGCGGCGTCTCGGACGGCGGGGGCCGCACGACCGAGCAGGGCGTCGAGGTCGGCGCGGGCAATGCGGTACTGCTTGCCGATCCGTGTCGCCTTCAGCCGGCCGGACCGGATATAGCCGCGCACGGTCCGCACGTGCAGGCCAAGGCGTTCCGCGACCTGCTCCACCGAATACATGTCGTTACTCATCAGGCCGTCATTGAAGCATGATGAGGAGTGGTAGGGAAATTTGTGTGAGGTGGTGTGATGGCAGTGATTGTCATCCGGTCACGACAGGCGGGCATACTGCCTCGCGTGCTGCCCCGTCCGGCTACCTCGACTCCCCCACGCCGCTGACCTTCGCCCACCGACGGCGACGAGAACACCGCCGAAGCGTCCGCCCGGGCGGTCGGCCTCGGCGACCGGAACGTGGAGACCCGACGTGCACGCCGCCGCCGACTCGGTGGCGGTGGCGACGCCAGCGGCCGTTGACGGCCGGCAGGAAGATCTGCTCGCCGCTGCACCGCGAACGCTGGGCGGGCCGACGCGCGATCCCTGTCCTGGATGTCCGGCGGCAGTTGGTCGTCGCCGAACTCAGTTTACGCTCGCGACTCTGGACTCCACCTCCGTGAGGACGCGGTCGACCGAACGGAGGCGGCGAAGAAGGTGCGGTGCCTTTGCGCCGAGAAACGCGGGTGAAGTGCGGCTGGTCGGCATAGCCGCACGCGAAACCGACGACGCTTAGCGGGTGTGAGCTGTTCATGAGAAGGTCCGCGGCGGCCTGCGCGCGGATGCTGCCCAGCAGCCCACTGAGACCGCCTTCTGCCAGCAGCCGCCGCTGCAGGCTTCGCGGTGACAGGCCGAATTCGGCCGCAAGTCCGGCCAGTCTCCAGCGGCGGGCGAGGTCACTGCATATCAGGTGGCGGGCCTGTTGTGTCGGGTCCAAGCCGACGACTGGTACAGGCACTTTTGCCGTGTTGGGAAACGATTCCCAGGCGAAGTGCCAGACCGCGGTGGCCTGCCCAGGAGGCGGCGCCGTGAAGGCGCCGTCAGTGAAGACGACCGTCTCGCCGCTTGTGTCGAGGCGGACCGTGACTCCGCGCGCGCCGATCGCCGTCAAAAGGCCTGTCAGTACGCCGAGAATCAGCGCATCCTCGGCTGGCGTTGGAGGAGCCGCAGGCGGCCCGACATGCTCAGCGACGAGCCGGGCAGCACCGGCCTCTCGCACCAGAACCCGGTGACGCGAATGAGTGAAAAGCTCCAGCCGGCTCCACCGCTCGAACAGATCCTCGGGGCTGTCCGAGGCCAGCAGCGCTGAAGTCGCAGGATCGGGCGGCAGGCGCGGTAGGTGCCGCCCGACACGGAGCAGCGGCAGCAGCCCATGGGCCCGGGCTATGTCGGCCAGGAACCGCCTCTTGGCGTCGAGCGGCACCAGTGCTCCACCCGGCGTGGCGACCGTGACCGCGATGCCTTCCTCGGCAAGCGCACGCCGCGCCGCCGCAACCAGGACCGCGCTGGCGAAGTCGTCCACGGCCATCCCCGCATCCCGCTCGAAGGTTCAGCGGAACGTTACGGCTGCCACGACCTGGAAGTCTTGAACGATCACGCCAGGGTCAACGGTGCTGGTTAGCCACGCAGGATGCGGTGACGCAGGAGAGCGAAGCCTGCGCGTCCGTACATTGCTGCTTGATCAGCTTGGGTTCGGTGTTGAAGCCTTCGGTGCCGGTGGTCGACCGCCGTTCCTCGCCTGCTGCCCCCGGCTCGGCCTGCACGTGCGCGTGCACGTCTGGACGATCGACGACCCCGCCCAGTTGCACGACTTACGTGATCTCGCAGTGGATGGCATCATGACCGATCACGTCGGCGTGCTGCGCGACGTCTACCGCAGCCGCGGCCACTGGCCGCCTGAACCCGGCGGAGGATCCGATGGCCGAGACCGTTGCCCCTGCGGTGGACAACCCGCCACCGGGCAGCACCCGCCGCGAACGCACCGGCTGGTACTTCTACGACTGGGCGATGTCGGCGTTCTCCACAACCGTCATCACCGTCTTCCTCGGCCCCTTCCTGACCACGGTCACCGAGCTCGCCGCCGGCTGCGAGCTCGGTGCCGACACCTGCGACGGGCACGTCTACCCCCTGGGCATCAAGGTGGCGGCCGGATCGTACTTCCCGTACCTGGTGTCGCTGTCGGTGTTGCTCACCGTGTTCGTGCTGCCGGTCGTCGGCGCCATCGCCGACCGGTCCGCGCGCAAGAAGCGGCTGCTGGCCGTCGCCGCGTTCACCGGCGCCGGCGCCACCACCGCGATGCTGTTCGTCACCGGCGAGCGGTACCTGCTCGGCGGGGCGCTGTTCGTCGTCGCGAACGTCGTCTTCGGCGCCGGAGTGGTCGTCTACAACTCGTTCCTGCCGCGGCTCGGCGGTCCGGACGACCGCGACGGCATCTCCAGCCGTGGCTGGGCGATGGGCTACCTCGGCGGTGGCCTGCTGCTGACGCTGAACCTGGTCGCCGTGCAAAGCCTGGACAACGGGCAGCCGGAACGCACCCTCGACCTGGCGCGGTGGTCGATCGCGTCGGCCGGACTGTGGTGGGCGGCGTTCACCCTGGTGCCGTTGCGCTGGCTGCGGGAGCACCCCACCACCGCCGCGCTGGCCGGCGGCAACCCGCTCGCCGACGGGTTCCGCCAGCTCGGCCGCACCGTACGCCAGATGAGGGCGTACCCGTTGACGCTGTTCTTCCTGCTGGCGTTCCTGGTCTACAACGACGGCATCCAGACCGTCATCGCCCTGGCCAGCCAGTACGGCACCAAGGAGCTGCGGCTGGAGCAGAGCACCCTGATCGTCACCATCCTGCTGGTGCAGTTCCTCGCCTTCGGTGGCGCGTTGCTGCTCGGCGCCCTGGCCAAGCGGATCGGCGCGTGGAAGACGGTGCTGCTGTCCCTGGCGCTGTGGACCGTTGTGATCATCGCCGCGTTCCGGCTGCCCGCCGAGGCGCCGCTGCAGTTCATGCTTCTCGGCGCCGCGATCGGCCTGGTTCTCGGCGGCAGCCAGGCGCTGAGCCGGTCCCTGTTCAGCCAGCTCATTCCCGCCGGCAAGGAGGGCGAGTACTACGGCTTCTACGAGATCAGCGACAAGGGAACCAGCTGGCTCGGACCGCTCGCCTTCGGCCTGGTGTTCCAGCTCACCGCCTCCTACCGGGTGGGTCTGGTCTCCCTGCTGATCTTCTTCGTGGTCGGGTTCGCGTTGCTGGCCGCCGTGCCGATGCGGCGGGCCATCATCGCCGTCGGCAACACCCCGCCCAGGGTGCTCTAGGCACCGGCACCGGCCTGATCGGGGCGGATCGATCGGCTAGGCTGCCCCGACGTGACCGACGACGCCGCCAACCCGACCTGCCTGGCCCGCCCGCTACCGGGACCGGACGAGGGCCTCACCGGCTGCGCTGCGGCGCGGGGCGTCGACGGGCGACCGCTGCACGCCGCCGCCCTGAAGTTCTTCTGGGGGCCGATGGACTGCGGCAAGTCCACGATGGCCCTGCAGATGAACTACAACCACGCCCGGCAGGGCCGCCGCGGCCTGGTCACCACCCGCATCGACCGGTCACTGGGCCCGCAGGTCACCAGCCGCATCGGCCTGGCCCACTCCGCCGTCGAGGTCACCGACTCCCTGGACCTGCGTGCCCTGGTCCGCGACACCTGGGCCGAAGGGGTTCGCGTCGACTACCTCATCTGCGACGAGGCGTCGTTCTACAATGTCGCGCACGTCGAGCAGATGGCCGAGCTGGTCGACAGCTTCGACGTCGACGTGTACGCCTTCGGCCTGGCCACCGACTTCCGCTCCTGCCTGTTCCCCGCCGCGCAGCGGCTGTTCGAACTGGCCGACGAGGTGGCCCGCATCCAGGTCGAGGTGCTGTGCTGGTGCGGCCGGGAAGGCCTGCTCAACGCCCGGGTCGTCGGCGGGCGGGTGGTCCGCGAGGGCGAGCAGGTCGTCATCGGTGACACCGTGCAGACCGCCGAAGTGCGCTACCAGGTGCTGTGCCGGCGGCACTACCGCTCCGGTGACCTCGGCCCGCGCGCCTAGAACGGATCCCCGCACACCCGCCAGCCGCCGTCCTCCTTGACCACCGACAGGATCCGCTGCTCACCGGCCCCGCCCTCGCGGGTCAACCGAACGGCCACCTCGCCGACCGGGCGGCCGGCCTTCGTCCGCACCGACACGCGCTGGATCTCGTAGCCGGCGACCACGGGCGGGGTACGCACCCAGCCGGTGAAGCCGATCTCGCTCCACTTCTCCCGGGCCTGCGCGCAGAGCCGGTCGTAGGCCCGCTCGATCTCACCGGCGGACAACTCCCGCAGGAACCCGTCGGCGGTCTGCCGCACCGGGCCGCTGGCCCCTGTGACCACCTGCACGTTCCACGCGCCCAACCCGGCCATCCCGATCAGGCACAGGGCCACCGCCAGAACACCGGACAGCACAGCGGCACGCACCGGCCGGCGTGGCCGCGCCGGTCGCATCCACCCCTGCTCGCCGCCCATCACCTGCGACCGTATGCGCCCGCCGCACCCTCCCGCAGGCACATCGACCCGGTCGCGCCGCCGGCGACGATCGTCTACCGTCGGCGCACAACCCGGGACAAGGAGCGACGGATGAGCCGTTACGTGCAGCCGGCACCCGCCCGCGACGACCCGTACGCCGACGACCGGCTGCTGCGATCCTGGCTGGAGCGGCAGCTCGGACCGGACGGACACGCCGCCGCCCGGGACCGGCTGGTCGCCCTGGCCGGCGACGTGACCGGTCCGCTACGCGCCGCGCACGCCGACGCCGAGGCGCACCCGCCCGTTCTGGTCCGCTACGACCCGTGGGGCGCGCGGGTCGACCGGATCGACACCTCCCCCGGCTGGCGCACCCAACGTACCGCCGCCGCCCGGCACGCCGTGGTCGCGCTGCCCTACCTGGAGTCCGCGCGCGGCACGTGGGGGGCGGCGGCCCGGGTCGTGCAGCACGCCCTGCTGCACGTGTACGCCCCGGAGTCGGCGACCTTCTCCTGCCCGGTGGCGATGGCCGACGGCGCGGCGGCGCTGCTGAGCCGGCCAGAGGTCGACGCGGGGGTCCGCGATACCTGGCTGCCCCGGTTGGCCTCCATCGATCCGGACACCGCGATCGTGTCCGGGCAGTGGATGACCGAGTCGCAGGGCGGCTCGGACCTGTCCCGGTCCGTCACCACCGGCCGGCCCGCCGCCGACGGGTCGTGGCGACTGACCGGTGAGAAGTGGTTCTGCTCCGCCGCCGACGCGCCGGTCGCGGTGGCGCTGGCGCGTCCCGAGGGCGCCGGTCGGGGAAGCCGGGTGCTCGCGCCGTTCCTGGTCCCCCGCTACGCCGCTGACTCGCCCCTGTCGGGGGCCGCCGTGGCGGCGGACGCCCCCGCCCCCGGGGTCACCGTGCACCGGCTCAAGGACAAGCTGGGCACGGTGGCGCTGCCCACCGCCGAGGTTGGGCTGCGCGACGCGTACGCGGTGCCGTTGGGTGATCCGGCGGTGCCCGGCCTGGCCCGGGCGATGACCCTGGTGGTGGTGACCCGGGTGCACAACGCCAACGCCGCCGCCAGCGGCATGCGACGTGGCCTGGCTCAGGCTTTGGCGTACGCGCGGGCGCGGCAGGTGGCCGGCGGGCTGCTGGCGGACAACCCGCTGCACCGGGCCACCCTGGGTGCTCTGGCCGTGGACGCGGCCGGCGCGTTCGTGCTCGCCGGTCACGCGTTCGCGCTGCTCGGCCGGGTGGAGGTGGGTGCCGACCCGGTCGCCGCCGCCGAACTGCGGGTGGTCGCGCCGCTGGCCAAACTCGCCACCGGCCGGCTCGCCGTGGCCTCGGCCAGCGAGTACGTGGAGACCTTCGGCGGTGCCGGATACGTCGAGGACACCGGCGTGCCCCGGCTACTGCGCGACGCGCAGGTGCTGCCGATCTGGGAAGGCACCACCAACGTGCTCGCGGTGGACGTGCTGCGCGCGGTGGCCCGCAAGGACGCCGGCACGCCGCTGCTGCGTCGACTCAGCGCAGCCGGCGACCTGGCCCGCCGGCTGTCCCCGGCGTTGGCCGACACCCTCGCCTCGGCGACCCGGGACCTACGTGCCGCGCTCGCCGAGGTCAGCGCCGACCCGGGGGCGGTCGCGGTGGTCGCCGGGGCGCGCGGGTTGGCGCTGCGGATGGCGTACGCGCTGGCCGCGGCGTTGCTGGTGGAGCAGGCCGCGTGGGGCGACGAGCAGGCCGAGGTGGCTGCCTGGCTGTGGGCGCGGCGGTGGCTGCGTCACGAGGACATTGCCGCCGACGCCCACGAACACCTCGACACGCTGACCTGACCGGCTACCACCGCATTGGAGGGTTGACCCGGGATCAGGGCGCGGATCACGGGTCAGGTTTCACAAGGAGCGTCCATGAAAAAATTGAGGCATGACTGCCGAGGAGATGATCCGCCACATCCGCGCCACCTTCGCCGGGGTCGACGCGCCCGAGGCCCACGGCGACACCTTTTTCATCTACGACCCGCAGCGGGACCTGCCCGACGCGCGGCGGATGCCGTTCGCCACGATCGTCACCGGCGACCACGAGTACGACAGCTTCTCGGCCCTGGACCGGCCGGGTGCGTGGCGACTGAACATCGGCCTGCCCCGGGCCCGGTACGCGCAACTGTTCCCGACCGTGCCGGCCGACGTGGACCACCGTGTCGTCGACGTACTGCTGCCACACCCCGTCTACGCGCCGCAGCACTGGGTGTGCGTGGTGAACCCGGGTGACGGCACCGAGGCCCTGATCGGGGGCCTGCTGGACGAGGCGTACGACTTCGCCGTCCGCAAGTACGACAACCACCGCCGGCGGGCATCCTGAACCTGCCGGCCGCGACCCCGGTGTTCTCCGGTTGGCTGGCGGTAACCGCGACCGCCGTGGGGTCGTCAGCCGCGGCGGCGGGCGCGGGCCGCCCAGATGACGTACGCCGGGTCGCGGTCGAGGTTGTGCCGGTCCCGGTCGTAGCGGCGGGTGGTGCGCGGGTCGGCGTGGCCCATCGCGTCCTGCACGTCCTCCAACGGCACTCCCTCGGCGCGGGCGGTGGTGGCGAAGGCGTGCCGCAGCGAGTGCGGCGACAGCTTCGCCGCCGCCGGGATCCCGGCGGTGCGGGCGAGGCGGCGGACCAGCCGGAACACCGAGTGCCGGTCCAGTCGCGCCCCGGTCGCGGTGACCAGCAGCGGCCCGGTGAGCTGCTGCACCGGCACCCCCTGGGCGGCGGACCGGGCGGCCAGGTACGCGTCGAGGGCGTACGCGGTGCCGGGGGTGAGTGCCCGTCGGCGTGGCTTGCCGCCCTTACCGACGAACCGTACGCTGCGATGCCCCCGCTCGGCTCCGAGATCGGCCAGGTCGAGGGAGACCAGTTCCCCGACCCGCAGACCGAGGTCGGCCAGCAGGGCGATCGCGGCCCGGTTACGTGCGGCGGTCGGGCCGGTGTCGGCCTCGGCGGCGGCCAGTAGGGCGTCCACCTCGTCCGGGGTCAGTCCGACGGTGGCCGAGTGGTCCCGGTCGACGCGGGGCCGGTCCGCGCCGGAGACCGGGTTCGCCTCGACCGCCCGCAGCTTGACCAGGAACTCGTACCAGCTGGACAGGGCGGACAGCTTACGGGCGACGGTCGCCGGGGTCAGCGGGCGGCCGGTGCGTCCGGCCAGGGTGGACTCCAGTTGGCGGGCGTAGGTGTTGACGTCGAGGAAGTTGGCGGTCAGCGGATCCAGTTCCCGCCCGGCGCACCAGGCCAGCCAGCCGGCGATGTCCCGCCGGTAGGCGTCGCGGGTGTGGTCCGACAGCCGCCGGTTGCGCAGCCATGCCTCGGTGAAGTCGGTCGGGGCGTGGGGCAGCGCGGGCCGGGCCGCGGTGACGGGCAGGACAAGGTCCGAAGACATGCGAGAAAGGTTCTCAGGTGGGCCGGCGTTGCACCACGAGGCGCGCCCAAGCGATGATCCAGACGGCATCGTCGCCCGGGAATGGCGTCGGCGGCGGGAGCACGTCGGGCTCCCGCCGCCGGACGGTGGTGGTCACGCGGTGAGCTGCTTGTGACCGTTGCCGTTACTGCCCGCGGTGATGGTGACCCGACGTGGCTTGGCCCGCTCCGCGACCGGGATGCGCAGCGTCAGCACCCCGTTGTCGTAGCCGGCTTCCAGGCGGTCGGTGTCGAGGGTGTCGCCGAGGAAGAGTTGCCGGCTGAAGGTGCCCATCGGACGCTCGGCGGCGACCAGTTCGACCTTGTCGCCGGTGGGGCGACGGCGCTCGGCGCGTACGGTCAGCACGTTGCGCTCGACGGTGCAGTCGATGCTGTCCGGGTCGACGCCGGGCAGGTCGAAGGCGGCGTAGAAGTGGTCGCCGTCGCGGTAGGCGTCCATGTGCATCATGGCTGGCCGGCTCGTGGTGCCGAAGAACTGCTCGGCGATCCGGTCGATCTCACGGAAGGGGTCGGTACGCATCAGCATTGTGGTGCCTCCTCGGTTCCTCGGGCCGAAGGTTCTCGGGTTGAGCCAGGGTGACTCAACTTCCTCTTCAGTAGTAGCGCGCGCGACGGCCGTCGTCAACCCGACGGGCGATGCTTCGCGTGCGGGGTTCAGCGCGAGCGGGCGGGCAGCAGCGCGACCAGCGGCGCCGCCACGGCCAGGTGCATGACGCCCAGCGCGACCTTCGCGCCGACGCTGGCCTCGGTGGCGACCACCGGAACAAGGGAGAGCAGGGTCAACACCACGGCGAGGGCGGTCCAGACCGCGGGGGCGTGCCGGCGGGTCAGGCGCTCCAGGGCGGCCAGCCCCAGCCAACCGACCAGCGCCGAGCCGAGGGAGAAGATCAGCACCGGGGCGAGACCGACCACGAAGGCCGGCTGGTCGGGATTCTGGACGGTGTAGTCGACCCCGACGACCGCGCCGAGCACCCAGACGAGCGCGGGGGCCAGGACGGCGGCGGCCACGCCGAGGGCGCGGCGACGCAGGGACGGGTTGGTGGTGGCGGGATGCGCGGTCGCGGTCATGCGTACTCCTCGGTCGATGGGCGAACACATGCGACCGTACCAGATAGTCTCGGACGAGACTATCTGAGTCCGAACTAGTGGGTCGGTCGGCTCCCCGGGCCGCACCCACCCCCGGCGAGCCGACCGGCGACCAGGCTGGTGATCGAACGCAGGAACACCTCACGGTCAACCTCGGGCAGCGTCGACAGCACGTCACGCTGGATCCCGGCGGCGATCTCCTGAGCCCGGTCGAGCACCCGCTCACCCTCGGCGGTGACCTCCACCAGCCGCGCCCGACGATCCGTCGGCGACGGACGACGACGCACCAGACCGGCCGCCTCCAACTGGTCCAGCGTGACAACCATGGTCGTCTTGTCGATGCCGCACAGATCACCGATCTGACGCTGGGTCAAACCACCCGGACGCGCCTTGAGCAGCACGCAGTGCGCGCGTGGGGAAATGCCCAACTGCGCCACCCCGGCGGCGTGCTCGACCAACAGGGCGTTACTCGCCCACGAGAGCAGAAACATCAGGTCGGGGCCACCGCCCGGGGCACACGAGGTCATCTACGAAGGCTAACAAGATCGTCTCGGCGCGGATCGTTCCGCGATCAACCGATCCGGGCACCGGCCCGCCGACGGATGCCGGCGCACCGGCCCGTCCGTAGTTTCCAGACCAAAAACAACGCTGGGAACTGAGGGTTGATCAAGCTCTGACCCGGGCCGTAGCGTCCCGTCCCGTTCGGTGACGGTCGATGCTCAGGTGGCCGGCTATGTCGGCTGGCGGTCGATGGACACCGCCGAGTGGAAGGATCTCGACGAGTTCCTGTTCGCCCGGGCGATGGAGCACGACTCGCCGAAGTTGCTGTTCCGGCTGGCCTGCGAGTACCTGCTGTCGTCGCGGGTGATCCGGCCGGGGGTCATCCTGCTGCTGCGGCGGGTGGCCGCGGCCCGGGCCCGTGCGCGGACGGAGACGTGGTCGCGGGTGCGGCATCTGCTCACTGACCGGCGGTGCGCCGAGCTGGACCTGCTGCTGGTCCCGGACGCTTACCGCGGCCGGACGCCGCTGGCCTGGCTGGGCGTGGGGCCGACATCATCGAGCCCGGCTGCGGTGAAAACGGAGCTGGAGAAGCTGGCCTACCTGCGGCGCCTGGACGCGCACACCCTGGACTTGTCGATGCTGCCGGCCGAGCGGCGCCGGTTCCTGGCCGGGGTCGGCCGGCGGTTGACCGGGCAGGCGTTGCAGCGCCGCGAGCCCGAACGCCGGTATCCGATCCTGCTGACCCTGCTGGCGCAGTCGGCCGTGGACGTGCTCGACGAGACGCTGTTGCTGTTCGACCAGGCGATCAGCGGCCGGGAGGCGGCGGCGAAGCAGAAGGTCGCCGAGGCCTTGGCCGAGCGGGCCAAGGGTGGGGAGAACCGGCAGGCGCTGCTGGACGAGATCCTGACCATTGTGCTCGACCCCGGGATCGGCGACGAGCAGACCGGCACCATGCTGCGCACCATTGCTGGCCGGGCTGTACGCCACCGCGCCCGCAAAAGGTCCCGGCCGGCGCTCCGGTCGGGTCGTGCCGACGACGTGGGCCGGCTATCTCGCGGCCGCGGAGCAGGCCGGCGACGTCACCGCGTACCGCCGGTTACTGGGAGCTGGCCGTGCTGGTCGGTCTGCGCGACGGGCTGCGCTCTGGCGACGTGTTCGTTCCCGGCTCGCGCCGGTACGCAGATCCGGCGTCGTTCCTGCTCACGCCGGAGGCGTGGGTGCTGCAGAAGGTGGAGTTCTGCCACCTGGTCGGCGAGCGCGGCGAGGCCGCGGACGCGCTCGCGCAGGCCGACGACGAGCTGCACACCGCCCTTGGCCGACCTGCTCGCGAAGGGCAACCCGGGCGAGGTCCGGCTCACGAAGACGGCGACCTGATCATCCCGCCGAGGACGTACCCGCCGAGGCCGACGCGCTCCGTACGGAGCTGGCTGGGATGCTGCCGCGGGTGCCGATCGCCTCGGTGCTGGTGGAGGTCGACGCCCGGACCGGGTTCACCGACCACCTGGTGCACGCCGGCCGGGAAGGTCGCCCGGCCGGCCGAACTCAAGCGCAACCTGCTGTACGTGATCATCGCGGAGGCCACGAACATGGGCCTGTCCGCGATGGCCGAGTCCTGCGGCGTGCCCTACGACGTGTTGGCCTGGACGGGCCGCATGTAGCTTCCGGACCAAAAACAACGCTAAGCAGTTGATCTAGAGTCCTGCTCTCCGCCGAAATGCGGTCCTCGCCCAGCGCCGCGACAATCCGTGTGGCGCTGGGTCGGGTTCGGTGAGGAGCCGGCTCGGCGCCGTGACCTGGGGCTGGGGTGGTGGGTGGCTTCTCGTTTGCGCGACGTACATCGGGGTTCTCCTTTACTCATTTGAGGGGTCTCCCTCCTCGGTGGGCGCCGAGGCAGGCGGATCGGTTCAGCGCGCCGACACCGATTCGCTGGAGGATTCGGGGCGTGCGATTTCCGGACGGAATTTCCACGCGTACCGCAGGATGAAGGCCAGGAGCAGCACCTCGATCCCGATGGAGAGGCCGTAGAAGGAGGCCCAGTCCCAGGACTCCCCTACCGCGTTGAACACCATGACGGGGATGTAGAGCGATGCCACGACGAGGTTCGTGGCGCGGTTCACCCGGGCGGGCAGCGCCATGGAGAGCATCACCATCAGGGCCGGGATCCCTATGACCACGACGAAAATGGTCAACAACGTCGGGGTGATGTCGAAGTCAAAGATGCCGCCACCCCGGATTTGGTCGATGGCGCCGGGCTTGTAGAGGTGGTAGTAGTCGAGGTAGATGACGAAGAACATCAAGCTGGTCCAGGCTGCCGCGAGCTTGGCCTGCACGGGGACCGGCGGGTTGTCGAGCAGGTTCGGGGTGTTCGTTTGGATGGTCATCGGTTCTTCCTTCTAGAGGAGCGGTCCGCCCGCCGGAGTGGCGGCAGGTCTGGGCGTGCATAACCGCGGGTTGGGTCGTTCTCGTCGGTCAGGTCGTCAGACGGTGACGACGACCTTCCCTCGGGTGTGGCCGGCCCCGACGTAGCGGAGGGCGTCGCGCCACCATCGAGCGACGTCAGCCCTGTCCACGGATGAGCCGTCGGCCGGTGACAACGAGCCAGACGAGCCACGCGGCTAAGCCCGAAACCCCGACGAACACCAGTGGCGAGCCATCCGCGATGGCGAGGTTTCCGGCGCCGGCCAAGATGAGCAAGCTGCCGCCCGCCACGCCGAGCAGCCGCTGCCACGGCCGTGTCAACCCGCTGGCGTGGGTGGCCAGCGCCGCGCCGATGAAGGTCGCCCCGAGCGCGGGCAGCGCGAGCGCGAAGGCCGCGGCGTGGATCTGCCAGACCAGCTCGAAGGCGGGGGTTGGCTCGGCCAGGCCATCCGCGGCGAGCACGACCGCGATGTGCGTGGCTATGACGAGGGCGAATATCGCCGAGAGCGTCGCTCCGGCTGCCACCGCGAGCCGCGACCAGTCCGCCCCTGCGGCGCCGCGGCGCTGCACGAGCCCCTGCAGTCCCGTGACGAACAGCAGGAGCAGGGGCAGGTTCAGGGCCTCCAGACCCACGGCGACGGCCACGGCGCCCCGGTTCGCGGCGTGGTAGGTGAGGACCTCACCAAGAGGATCGCCGTAGGTGGGCGCTCCAGTGCCGTCGCCAAGGCCGAGGAGCTGGGCTACACCGCCCATAAACATCGCGTTCTGAACGATCACTGACGCGGCGTAGGCGACCGCGACGCCGCCGACGATTCGCGTCGTGGACACCCGGTCCAGGACCTGCCGGTCCTCTCGCGCGGGGGGTTTTGCTTTCTGGGTTCTCACGTCGTTACTCCTTCGTTTCATTCGGATGGCGGGTTGTCGAGCAGGTTCGGGGTGTTCGTTCGGATGTCGCTCATCGTTTCTCACTTCCTTTCCGCGCCATTCGTTGGCGCAGGAATGGTCGGAATGCCGTTTCGGAGGTTTTTGTTGGGCCGTCCGTTCCGGTTATATGGAACAGATTGCTGGAGCGGCCGCATGCGCCGCTACGAGCCGAGGTCGATGCGGCGGGCCAAAGGTCTACACCTCGGGTTCGACTTTGGTCGGATGCCGTGGGGCCCGACCCGGCCGTACGCTTTGATCATGATGGCCCCGGCGGACCCGCAGGATCGGAGCCCGCTACCGGCGGGCGTGATCAGCGATGCTGACCACGATCCGGTACGCCCGGCCCGGCGCACGGTCCGCGGCCGGGTCGTCGACGCCACCTGTTTCCTGCTGGCCGTCGGCGTCGTGGTGCAGACCCTGGCCGACAGTCGCGCGCAGCACATCGCGCCGGTCCCGCTCACCGTCGACCTCGCCCTCGGCAGCCTGTGCAGTCTGGCGGTGTGGCTGCGCCGGCGCTGGCCGGTCGGCCTCGCCGTGGCCGCCGGTCTGGTCAGCGTCTACGCGACGTCCGCCGCGGGCGCGGCGCTCGTCGCGCTGTTCACCGTCGCGGTCCACCGGCGCTTCGCAGTGGTCGCCCGGATCGCGGCCGGGTACGCGCTCGTACCGTTCCTCACGCTGCTGGTCCGCCCGGACGTCCCGGTCGGACCCTGGTCGCAGATCGTGCTGGGCGTCGTCTTCGCGCTCGCGGTGCTCGCCTGGGGCATGTTCGTACGGGCCCGGCGCCAGTGGCTGCGCGAACGGGCCCGGCGGGTCGAGGCCGAACAGGAGCTGCGGGTCGCCGAGGCCCGCCAGGGCGAACGCAACCGGATCGCCCGGGAGATGCACGACGTGCTCGCCCACCGCCTGTCCCTGCTGAGCCTGCACGCCGGGGCGCTGGAGCTACGCCCCGACGCCGCGCCCGACGAGGTCGCCCGCGCCGCCGGGGTGGTCCGCGACAGCGCCTACCAGGCGCTGGAGGACCTTCGGGAGGTGATCGGCGTCCTCCGCGCCGGTGTCGACCGGTCCGACGAGACGCCGGAACGGCCGCAGCCCACCCTGGCCGACGTCCCCGACCTCGTCGACCAGTCGCGGCGCGCCGGGATGACGGTGCGGCTCGACTGCCAGACCGATGCGCTTGCCGCCGTGCCGGCTGGTGTGGGGCGCAGCTCGTACCGGATCGTGCAGGAAGGGCTGACCAACGCCCGCAAGTACGCCCCCGACACCGAGGTGGCCGTCACCGTCCGGGCAACCCCGGGCGACGGCGTAACCGTCGAGATCCGCAACCCGTGCCCGATGGGCACCGGCGGTGGTACCGCAATTCCCGGCGCCGGCATCGGCCTCATCGGGCTCACCGAACGGGCCGCCCTCGCCGGCGGACGCCTCGAACACGGACCCACCCCGGCCGGTGAGTTCCGGCTCTGGGCCTGGCTACCGTGGCCTACCCTCTGATCGCGACCAGGGTCGGTCCGTGGCCCGGCCGGGCAGAGAGAAGGAGCCCAACGTGAACGCAGCGGTGCGGGTCCTCGTCGTCGACGACGACCCGCTCGTGCGGGCCGGCCTGGCGATGGTCATCGGCGGCTCACCCGACCTGACCGTGGTGGGCGAGGCCGGCGACGGAAGCGAAGTAGCCGCCGCCGTCGACGCCTACGCCCCGGACGTGGTCCTGATGGACATCCGCATGCCCACCCTCGACGGCCTCGCCCACCACGGTCAGGTCGGGTG
>NZ_SMJY01000010.1:0-59235 GCF_004348355.1 Micromonospora sp. KC721
GCGGGGTGGTGTCGCGCGGTGGGAAGCGCAGGATCCGGTCGTCGGTGGCTGCCGGGGACCCACGCCCGTCCCGGTTGCTGCTGGTGACCCAGAGCCAGCCGTCCGGGCCGTACTCGACGGTCCGCAGCCGTCCGTACGTGCCGACGAGTTCGGCCACCGGGGTACCGACGCCGGTGCCGGCGAGCGGTACGTTCCACAACCGGGCGCCGCGCAGGGCGGCCACGTAGAGCCGGTTGCCGGCCACCGCCGCCCCGCTGGGGGATGCCTGGGCGGTCGACCAGACCAGCAGCGGGTCGCGGAACCGTGGGTCGTTGCCGCGGCCCTCGACCGTCGGCCAGCCGTAGTTGCCGCCGGCGATGATCACGTTCACCTCGTCCCACGCGTTCTGCCCGAACTCGGTGGCGAGCAGCCGGCCCTGCGCGTCCCAGGCCAGGCCCTGCACGTTGCGGTGGCCGAGGCTGTAGACCAGGGAGCCGGGGAAGGGATTGTCCGGGGGTGCCGAGCCGTCCGGCCGCATACGCAGGATCTTGCCGTTACGGCTCCGCGGGTCCTGCGCGGCTGCCGTCTGCCCGGCGTCGCCGACTCCCGCGTAGAGCATCCCGTCCGGGCCGAACGCGATCCGGCCGCCGTTGTGGACGTTGGCCCGGGCCAGGCCGGTGAGGATTGGCTGCTGGGTCTGCGGCGCGGTGGGCCGGAACCGGACGATCCGGTTGTCGGAGGTGGTGGTCAGGTAGACGTAGACGTAACCGTCCTGGGCGTAGGTGGGGGAGACGGCCAACCCGAGCAGGCCGCCTTCCCCGCTGGCGGCGACGCCGGAGATCTGGGCCACCGGTTCCGGGGACTGCCCGGACCGGACCCGGAGGATCTGGCCGGAGTTGCGCATCGCCACCAGGGCGCTGCCGTCGGGCAGGAAGTCCATCCCCCAGGGGACGGTCAGACCGGTGGCGACGGTCTCCGGTCGGGTGAGGTCGAAATCGCCGACGGCCAGCGTCGAGCCGTCTCCGCCGAAGGGAGCGGCCGACGTCGTCCGGGCGAGCGCGCCGGCTCCGAGACCGGCGACCGTGCAACCGGCGACGACCGCTGTCACCATCATCGACCGTACGCGCACGACGACCACCTCCACCAAAGTGACTTTTGTCAATATAGAGGATGGCGGGTCGGTGTGCAGGGGTGCTGTTGCCCGCCGCCGGACGGATGGGAGGTGACCGGCTGGCCGCCCCCGCCCACCGTCGACGGTCCGAACTCGCCGTGGCGAGAGGAATGTTATCGCTAACATTGTCGGCGGCCCTCTCGTCGCTCCGCGACCTTGAGAACCGGCCGCTGCGGCGACCCGGCCAACGACGATCATCACGGTCTGGGCGGCGGCAGGAATGCTCGGCCCCGCCGACGTCGAAAGCTGGTGGCCACCGCGCGTGAGGCGTCCTGCGTCCGCTGAACCGGCCTGACGCCCGGCCCACCGGGCGGGTCGGGCGTAACGCTGCCGCGTCACCGGTTGGCGTAGAGTGTCCCTGCCAGCGCTCTCCGCCCGATGAGACGTGCACCTCGGGTGCCGGGAGACGACCGGGCAGTGATGCCCCGGTCCGCCACGGACGGGGTGACCAAGGGGCAGGTGGGGTAGCGAGATGGCGGTACGCGGTCCGGCGATGACCGATGTGGCCCGTCTCGCCGGCGTCTCCCACCAGACGGTGTCGCGGGTGCTCAACGGGCACCCCTACGTCCGCGAGCAGACTCGGCTGCGGGTCGAGGCGGCCATCGCCGAGCTCGGCTACCGGCCCAACCGGGCCGCCCGTGCCCTGGTCACCGGCCGCTCGCAGGTGATCGGCGTGGTCGCGCAGAACACCACCCTCTACGGCCCGGCCTCCCTGCTGGCCGCCCTGGAGCAGGTCGCCGCCGAGGCCGGCTTCGCCGTCAGCGTGGGCAGCGTTCGTGACCTGGACCACCGGTCGATCTCGGCGGTGGTGGAGCGGCACCTGGCGCACGGGGTCGCCGGCATCGTGGTGATCGCGCCGGTCGAGTCGGCCGGTCCGGCGCTGGAGCGGCTGCCGAAGGAGGTGCCGCTGGTCACCGTCGACGGCGACCCGCGCCGGTTGGTCCCGCTGGTGACGGTCGACCAGGCGGCCGGCGCACGGCAGGCCACCCAGCATCTGCTCGACGCGGGGCACCGCACGGTCTGGCACGTGTCCGGCCCGGCCGACTGGTTCGACAGCGCCGGCCGGATCAAGGGCTGGCGGGAGGCGCTGCTGGCGGCGGGGGCCGAGGTGCCGACGCCGGTGCCCGCGGACTGGTCCGCATCCTCCGGGTACCGGTGCGGGCAGATGCTGGCGCGGATGCCTGAGGTCACGGCCGTGTTCACCGCCAACGACCACCTCGCGCTCGGCGTGCTGCGCGCCCTGCACGAGTACGGCCGGCGGGTGCCGGACGAGATCAGCGTGGTGGGGTTCGACGACGTGCCCGAGGCCGCGTACTTCATCCCGCCGCTGACCACGGTGCGGCCGGACTTCGCCGCGGTGGCTCGGGCGAGCCTCGATCTGCTGCTGACCCAGATCGAGGGCGAGAGCGGCGGCGAGCTGCGCCAGACCATCGCTCCCACCCTGGTGATCCGGGACAGCGTCGCCGCGCCGCCGGCCTGATCGACGGGCGTGCCCCAGCGCGAATGACACCTTTCCATCGCTCTTGCCCCTGTTACGAGACCGTGACGTAGAGATTTCGCCGCACCCGTTGACGATCCCTTTGTGAGCGCTAACACTCAGCCCCTGAACGTGTTACCGGTGCGGCCCTGCCGTCGGTGGGAGTTTCGAGAGGAGCAAGCCTGTGAGCAGGAAATTCCTGGCTGCTGTGGGTAGCGCTGCGCTGGCGCTGACCCTGGCTGCCTGTGGTGGTGAGGGTGCCGGTAGTGGTGGCGACACCAGCGACAAGAAGCCGGCCGATCTGACGATCGGCGTCTCGATGCCGACGCAGACCTCCGAGCGGTGGATCGCGGACGGCAACGCCGTGAAGCAGAAGCTCGAGTCGAAGGGTTACAAGGTCGACCTGCAGTACGCGGGCGACGACATCCCGACCCAGTCCCAGCAGGTCGACCAGATGATCACCCGGGGCGCGGACGTGCTGGTGATCGCGGCGATCGACGGCACCGCGCTGTCCAGCCAGCTGCAGACGGCAGCGGACGCGAAGATCCCGGTCATCGCGTACGACCGGCTCATCCGGGACAGCAAGAACGTCGACTTCTACGTCAGCTTCGACAACTACAAGGTCGGCGTCGCCCAGGCGACCGCCCTGCTGGTCGGCCTCGGCCTGCAGAACAAGGACGGGTCGAAGGGCACGGCGACCGGGCCGTTCAACGTCGAGCTCTTCGCCGGCTCGCTGGACGACAACAACGCCCACTTCTTCTACAACGGCGCGATGGACACCCTCAAGCCGTACATCGACAACAAGTCGCTGGTGGTCAAGTCGGGCCAGACGAAGATCGAGCAGGTGGCGACCCTGCGCTGGCAGCAGGAGACCGCGCAGAAGCGCATGGAGGACCTGCTCACCTCCGCCTACAACGACGGCGCGAAGATCGACGGCGTCCTGTCGCCGTACGACGGCCTGTCCCGCGGGATCATCACCGCGCTGCAGAACGCCGGGTACGGTGGCGCGGGCAAGAAGATGCCGGTGGTCACCGGCCAGGACGCGGAGATCGCCTCGGTCAAGCTGATCAACGACGGCGTGCAGGGCTCCACCATCTTCAAGGACACCCGTCTGTTGGCCGAGCAGGCCGTGGTCGCGGCGGAGGCGTACCTGCAGGGCAAGGAGCCGCAGGCCAACGACGTCAAGACCTACGACAACGGGGTGAAGGTCGTCCCGTCGTTCCTCCTGCCGGTGCAGACGGTCTACAAGGACGACATCAAGCCGGTCCTGATCGACTCCGGCTACTGGTCGGCCGAGGAGGTCGCCTCGGGCCAGGCCAAGAGCTGACCCGACCGTGCGGGCCCGGTGACCACGGCCGCCGGGCCCGCACCCCATTTCGCAGTACGACCAGGATCGACGATCAGGACGATGACCATGGACGACACCATCCTCGAGATGCGCGGCATCACGAAGAGGTTCCCCGGGGTGACGGCCCTCCAGGACGTCAACCTCGCGGTGCGGCGCGGCGAGATCCACGCCATCTGCGGCGAGAACGGCGCCGGCAAATCCACCCTCATGAAGGTGCTGTCGGGCGTCTACCCATCCGGCTCCTACGAGGGGGAAGTCGTCTTCGACGGCAAGCCCGTGCACTTCCGCGGCATCCGGGACAGCGAGGCCCAGGGCATCGTTATCATTCACCAGGAACTCGCCCTGGTGCCGTACCTGTCGATCGCGGAGAACATCTTCCTCGGCAACGAGCGGCGCGGGCGCGGCGGCCTGATCGACTGGAACCGGGCCAACGCCGACGCCGGAACCCTGCTGGAGTCCGTCGGGCTTCGCGAGAACCCGGTCACTCCGGTCATCCAGCTCGGCGTCGGCAAGCAACAACTGGTGGAGATCGCCAAGGCGTTGTCCAAGCAGGTTCGGCTGCTCATCCTCGACGAGCCGACCGCGGCCCTCAACGACGTGGACTCGGCGCACCTGCTCGATCTGCTGCGTCGGCTGCGGGAGCAGGGCATCACCTGCATCATGATCTCCCACAAGCTGAACGAGATCACCGCGATCGCCGACTCCACCACGGTCATCCGCGACGGTCGCACCGTGGAGACGCTCGACGTGCGCTCCGGCGGGGTGACCCAGGAGCGGATCATCCGCGGCATGGTCGGCCGTGACCTCGACAGCTTCTACCCCGACCGGGTGTCGTCCCCGGGCGAGGAGGTGCTGCGCATCGAGGACTGGAGCGTGCGGCACCCCACCCAGGACCGTCTGGTCGTCGAGGGCGTCAACCTGCGCGTCCGGGCCGGCGAGGTGGTCGGCATCGCCGGGCTGATGGGTGCCGGGCGCACCGAGCTGGCGATGAGTGTCTTCGGTCGGTCCTACGGACGCGACATCAGGGGTCGCCTGATCGTCCGAGGCCGGGAGGTGAAGGCCCGTACCGTGGCCGAGGCGATCGACAACGGCATCGCCTATGTCACCGAAGACCGCAAGCGCTTCGGTCTCAACCTCATTGACGACATCCGCCGTAACGTCTCCGCCGCCGCGTTGGGCAAGCTCGCGCGGCTGGGCTGGGTGAACGGCAACGAGGAGATCAAGGTCGCCGAGCAGAGCCGCCGCGACCTGAACATCAAGACCCCGAGTGTGATGGCGGTGGTCGGCAAGCTCTCCGGCGGCAACCAGCAGAAGGTGGTGCTGTCGAAGTGGCTGTTCACCGATCCGGACGTACTGATCCTCGACGAGCCGACGCGCGGTATCGACGTCGGAGCGAAGTTCGAGATCTACACGATCATCAACCGGCTGGTGGCCGACGGGAAGGCCGTGATCGTCATTTCCTCGGAACTGCCGGAACTGCTCGGAATGTGCGATCGGATCTACACCCTCTCCGCCGGACGGATCACCGGTGAGGTGCCGATCGGTATGGCGACCCAGGAGAACCTCATGGAGCTCATGACGAAGGACAAGGAGCCCGTCGGATGACCAGCACCAAGAACCCCTCGACGCGGCCCACCGCCTCCTCCGGCAGTACCCCCGCCGCGGCCCTGCACACCGGGGCCAGCGACGTGCGGACGCTGCTGATGGGCAACCTGCGGCAGAGCGGGATCTACGTCGCGCTGGTCGTCATCGTCGCGCTCTTCGCGATCATGACCGATGGCGTCTCGTTGAGCCCCGGCAACATCACGAACATCGTCCTGCAGTACTCCTACATCCTGGTCCTCGCGATCGGCATGGTGATCGTGATCATCGGCGGTCACATCGACCTGTCGGTGGGGTCGGTGGTCGCGCTCAGCGGCGCGGTCTCCGCCGTGCTCGTCATCCGGCAGGGGCAACCCTGGTGGGTCGGCATCCTGGCCGCGTTGGCCGTCGGTGTCGCGGTCGGTGCCTGGCACGGTTTCTGGGTCGCCTACGTCGGGATTCCGGCGTTCATCGTGACCCTGGCCGGCATGCTGCTGTTCCGCGGGCTCACCCTGCGGGTGCTCGACAACATCTCGCTGTCGCCGTTCCCGGCCGAGTACCAGCAGGTCGCGGCCGGTTTCCTCAACGGGCTGATCGGTGGAGACGGCTATGACGCCTTCACCCTGCTCGTCGGCGCGCTCGCGGTGGCCGGGTACGCGGTCAGCGGCTTCCGCACCCGCGTCGCCCGCGTCCGTTACCAGCAGCCCGTCGAGTCGTTCCCGCTCTTCGTGGCCCGGGTGGTCGCCGTCGGTGCCGTCATCATGTACTTCGCGTGGCAGTTGGCCCACGCCCGGGGACTGCCGATCGTGCTGATCATCCTTGCGGTCCTCGTCCTGGTCTACGGGCTGCTGACCCGGCGTACCGTCTTCGGTCGCCAGGTCTACGCGATCGGCGGCAACCTGTCGGCGGCGACGCTGTCGGGCGTGAAGGTCAAGACGGTCAACTTCTGGATGTTCGTCAACATGGGCTTCCTGGCGGCCATCGCCGGGGTCATCTACTCCTCCCGCTCCAACGGCGCGCAGCCGGCCGCCGGCAACATGTTCGAACTCGACGCGATCGCCGCGGCGTTCATCGGCGGCGCGGCAGTCACCGGCGGGGTGGGCACGGTCGTCGGCGCCATGGTCGGTGGCCTGATCATGGCGGTGATGAGCAACGGTATGCAGCTCATGGGCGTGGACCAGTCGTTGCAGTCGGTGGTGAAGGGGCTCGTGCTGCTCATCGCCGTGGCCTTCGACGTCTGGAACAAGCGCCGCGCCGGCGCCGCCCGCTGACGCGGTACGCCACGGGTCGGGCCAGCCGGCCCCACCCGTCGGCGTCCACCCCACCAACTTCATCAACACCGGCGGCAGGGCCGGCGCACACTCCGTGAGGGACGGGAGTGCGCCGGCCCTGCCGCCGTTGTTGCGCAGCCGTCCCCGATCGGTGGAGAGAAACCGCCGGGGTCGGCGATGTCGTCTTTCCGGGCCGTGTCGCCAGGAGCCGAGGGCCGCTAATATATCTAAATCCTTGATCCTTAAAACGTTTCACGAAGTGTTGGCATCCGGCCCCGTCGGGCACCCCGCGCCGGCAGAGGTCCGCTGGACCACCATCGGCCGCGCCCGGCATCGACCCAGGAGACCAGATGAGTCCTCGCACCAGATCCCGTCGCGGACTCGCCGCGACATCAGGGGCACTGCTGGCGGCTGTCTGCGCCATCGCCGTGCCCGTGGCATCCCTCCCGGCCTCGGCCGATCCTGGACGCGGCGGTTCCGGCCGCGTCCAACTGGAGCACCTCGACCGCGGGCTGGTCGCCGCGACCACCAGCGACGGCGTCTTCCTCAGCTGGCGCCTGCTCGGGCACGAGGTCACCGGTGCCTCCGCCACCGGCATGACCGGGTCGAACTTCCATGTCTACCGCGACGGCAAGCGGATCGCGACGGTCACCGACAGCACCAACTACCTGGACCGGGCCGGCACCGCCACGGCCAGGTACCGGGTGGCGGCGGTCGCCGACGGGCACGAGGTCGACCGGAGCGCGACGGTGACCGCCTGGTCGGATGCCTTCCGTGACCTGCCGCTGCGCAAGCCGGCCGACGGCGTCACCCCGGCGGGGGAGAGCTACACCTACTCCGCCGGCGACCTCAGCGTCGGCGACGTCGACGGCGACGGCCAGTACGAGTACATCGTCAAGTGGGATCCGTCGAACGCCAAGGACGTCTCGCAGGTCGGCTACACCGGCAACGTCCTCATCGACGCGTACGAGTCGGACGGCACGCTGCTGTACCGCGTCGACCTGGGCGTCAACATCCGCGCCGGCGCGCACTACACCCAGTTCCTGGTCTACGACTTCGACGGCGACGGCCGCTCGGAGATGATGTTCAAGACCGCGCCCGGTACGAAGATCACCCGGTACGCCACGACCGGCGAGGTCATCTCCGAGCGGTACATCAAACTCCCGCAGAAGGACGTCCGGGCGGGCGTCTCGCACACCGACGACTACCGCCTCAGTCCGACCGACTACTACGAGCACGTGGTGGAGATGTTCCGGCAGTGGCACCGCCACCCCGAGGTGGTGGCCGGACGCTGGCCCGCCACCCTGGAGCAGGCCTTCGGCATCGAGCCGCGCTACCAGTACCCGCTGTCGCAGCAGGACGCGCAGGCCCTCGCGGACCACTTCATGGACGTCTACGCCCCCAGTCGCAGCACCCGCAACAACCTGCGGGCGTTCCAGGGCTTCATCCTGCACGGGCCCGAGTACCTCACCGTCTTCGACGGCGCCACCGGACGGGACCTGCACACCGTCGACTACCAGCCCGGACGGCACGACGACGGCCTCAGGTGGGGCGACTACGCGATGGCGCGCATCGAGCCGGGAAACCGGGTCGACCGGTTCCTCGCCGGCGTGGCGTACCTGGACGGCCGCCGCCCGTCGGCGGTCTTCGCCCGTGGCTACTACACGCGTTCGACGCTCGCCGCCTACCGCTGGGACGGCGAGCGGTTGACGCAGAACTGGTACGTCGACAGTGGGTGGACGCCCATGACCAACCCGTTCAACGACAGCCCCCACGGCCGGGACGGCGCCGACCCGCGGTTCGGCACGATCACGACCCAGGGTCAGCACTCGCTCAGCGCGGCCGACGTGGACGCCGACGGCAAGCAGGAGATCGTCTACGGCGGGGCCACCATCGACCATGACGGCACCCTGCTGTACAGCTCGTTCGGGCCCATGCCGCCGGAGAGCGCCGACCCCGGCGCGTCGGCCAGGATCGGTCACGGCGACGCCATGCACGTCACCGACATCGACCCCGGCCGTCCAGGGCTGGAGATCTACGAGGTGCACGAGGGCGGGCGGTGGGCGCCGTACGGCTACAGCCTGCGCGACGGCGCCACCGGCCAGCTGATCTACGGTGGCTACACCGGAGTCGACACCGGTCGCGGCATGATCGGTGACGTCGTCCCCGAGCACCCCGGCCTGGAGACCTGGTGCTCGCAGCCCTCCGGGTCGATCAGCGGCCTCGGGCTGCGCGGCGCGGACGGGGCGCGACTCGGAGACCGGGTGCCCGGCACGAACCAGAGCATCAGGTGGGCCGCCGACATGACCACCCAGATCGTCGGCGGTTCGCTGGAGGTCACGCCGACCATCGGCGACTGGCGACGCGGCACCCTGCTCACCGCCGAGGGGACCCGCACGAACAACCACACGAAGGGCAACCCCGGCCTCGTCGCCGACGTCTTCGGCGACTGGCGGGAGGAGATGCTGGTGCGGACGGCGGACAGCTCGGCGATCCGGATCTACCTGAGCACCGAGGTGACCGACCGCAAGCTGTACACGCTCATGCATGATCCGCAGTACCGTGCCGAGGTGGCCCGGCAACAGACGACGTACAACCAGCCGTCGTACCCGAGCTTCTACCTCGGCTCGGACATCAACTTCTCCCAGGTGCCGGTGCCGAAGATCTGGGCTCCGGGCAGCGTCGCCGCGCTCGGCGACCAGCTCGACGCGCAGGTCCGTGCGGGCGAGGTGTCCGGCCTCGTGGTGCTGCGGCTGAAGGTGGCGCTCGTCGAGGCCGAGTACCAGCTCGACCGGGGCCGGCAGTCCGCGGCGGTCCGGGCGCTGGAGCGCTTCGTCCGGGACCTCGGGCAGGTCAAGCGCCCGAGCCGGGTCTCCGATTCCGCGTACGCGACGCTCACCTACCAGGCCAGGGCCGTGATCGCGATGCTGTCCTGACCGGGCGGGCCGGGAGGGCTTTCCACGGCCCTCCCGGCCTGCCGCACGTCACCTCAGGGAGGCCGCGATCCCGACGGCCTCGGCTGCGGTGAGCTGGCCCTCGAGCCGGTAGGTGACCCCCGCGTCCTGCCAGACCAGGGTCGCGGCCGCCAGGCGGGCGCTCTCCACCCGGACCGCGCCGTCGCGGTCCACGTAGGACACCGGGTGTGGGCCGCCGATCCAGATCGCCGGCTCCTCACCGACCTGCACCCACTGGGTGCCCGGCCCGCCCGCCTGCTTGAAGAAGACCCCGTCGAGGCGACCGTCGAAGGCGTCCAGACGCAGCGCGCCGCCCCGGTAGAGCAGGGTCGCGACCCGGTGGCTGCCGGTGCTGTCCGGGTCGGCCACCAGCACCTGCTCGGGCGGGCCCAGCTTCGCCGGTACCCGGATCGGGAACCGCACCGCGCGCTGCGCCTCGTCGAACCCGGCCGGCCGCTGCGCCGGCAACGGCGACGGGGAGCCGGTCGGCAGCGCCGGCGGGGACGACGTGCTGATGGTGATCCCGGCGAAGCGCAGCAGACCCGCCACGGCGTCGGCGAGCGCGGCCCGTCCCGGCGGCAGCGCCGCGACCACCAGCGCGGTCGACACCACCGCGACCAGATACCGCCACCGGCGCCGCTTGGGTGCGGCGAGCCGCGCGCGGACCCGGGTCACCACCTCGGGCGGGTCGGGGGTCTCCAGCCAGGCCGACAGGTCCCGCAGCTCGCGCTCCAGGTCATCCACGGGCGACCTCCTCGACGGCGAGCAGACCGCGCAGCTTGGCAAGGGCCCGGGAGGTCCGCGACTTCACCGTGCCCCGGGGCCAGCCCAGCATCGTGACCGTCTCGTCCTCGTTGAGGTCGAGGAAGTACCGGCAGACGATCACCTCCCGGTCCTTGACCGGAAGCATGCGCAGGGCCCGCACCAGCGCGGCGCGGCGCTCCCCGGCCAGCACGGTGCCGACCGCGGCGTCCTCGGCGACCTCCGACTGCGGGTTCGCCGTCGCCGCCCGCAGCACGAGCCCGTGGCGCCGGTCGCGGGACCGGTGCAGGTTGCGCGTCTCGTTGGCCACGATCGCCAGCAGCCAGGAGCGGAAGGACGACTCCCCGCGGTATCGGGAGAGCTTGTGGTACCCCTTCACGAACGCCTCCTGGATCACGTCCTCCGCGTCCGAACCCGCGCCCAGCAGCGTCGCCGTCCGGTACGCGGCCGCGGTGTACCGGGCGACCAGAAACTCGTACGCCTTCCGGTCACCTGCCCGCGCGCGGGTGACAGCCTCGTCGTCGTTCAGGGCAACCTCCGCCTTCGATCACACTGTTGACACCGCCGGGCCGGCGTCGGTTCCACCACGCCGGAACCCGCGTCCGGTCGGTGGTGTCAGGGGAGCATGATGGCGAAGAGCACCTTTCCGCGTCGCACCGTCCTGACCGCGCTCGCCGGCGCCGGCGCCGCTGCGCTGGTCGGCTGCGAGCCGGCCCGACGTCCCCCCACGGCGATCCCCGATCCACTGCTGGTCGACCTCGACGGCGGAGTCGGCCTGTTACGCGGCACGGACCGGGAGACGATCCCGCACGCCGTAGCCGCTCCGGACGGGCGGGTGGTGCACGCGACCGCCTCGGAAGGAGCCGACACCGCCTGCTGGCGCCTCGACGTGTCGACCGGCCACACCTCGCAGCACGTCACGTTGCCCGGCCGCTGGGTGCCGCAGACGGTTTCCACCGACGGCTCGCTGGTGGCGCTGACCCCGGACGCGGTGAGCGTCACCGCCGCACGTCCCGGCCCCCGGGACGTCACGCCCGTGCTGGTCGTCGACTCCGACGGGATCCGGCACCGGCTCCGGTTGCCGGGCAACGTGGTGCCGGAGGCGTTCACCGACGACCGGTCCGGGCTCTTCGTGCTGGAGTGGCTGCCGCCGCACGCGCCGGACCGCTACCGGGTCCGCGTCGTCGACCTCGCCACCGGCACCGCCGCCGCGTTGTCCACCCGGGACAAGAGGCCCGTCCCGGCCGGCGCGGAGGAGGAGATGCGCGGCGACGGGCGGCAGGCGGTGCTGGCCCCGAACCGCACCATCCTCTACACGCTCTACACCCACCAGCCCGACCACCAGCACACCCGGGACCTGGTCAGCGGGCGGCCGGGCGACGTGCACGCGTTCGTGCACACCCTGCACCTCGGCGGCCGGTGGGCGTACTGCATCGACCTGCCACACCCGTTCGGCGAGGGGCCGGCGAACGGGCACGCCATGGCGCTCAGCCCGGACGGCAGCCGCCTGCTGGTCACCGACGTCACCTCGGGCGCCGTCGCGGAGATCTCCACCGAGGAGTTGACGGTGCGCCGCACCGCCACGCTGGCCGGCGGCACCGGGCCCGCGTACGCGGTGGCCGACCGGGACCGCCTGATCGTCGGCGCCGGCCGAACCCTGCGCGTCGTCGACCTCGCGGGCCTCCGCGTCGCCGCCGAGCGGCCCGTCCGCGACCCGGTCACCGGTCTGCTCCGCGGTCCGGGCGGCGCACGCCTGTACGTGGGCCAGGACGCCGCGGTGAGCTGGCACGATCCCACCACCGCCGAGGAGGTCGGCCGGGCGGCCGTGCCGGGGCTGGCGGGACTGTGTGCCCCGGCCGTCCCGGCCTGACGACGCGCGTTCCTCGCGGACACGCCGGTCAGCCGGTAACTGGCGCATGTCGGACAGTAGCGATCACGGTGCTGCCGGGTGCGTCGATGATGGACCCATGATTCCGTGGACCTCGCCCGGTCCGGGCGGCGGGGAGCCACCGACGGCGCGCGGCCCGCTGGCCGCGTCGCCGCTGGATCCGCTGCCGCCGCGCATGGTGCCGCCGCCGCCCCCGCCGAGCGGTCGCACGTTGCCGCCCACCGCGCATGTGCTGGTGGCCGCGGTCCTGATCCTCGGCAACCCGTGGGTGTTCCCGGTGCTCTTCGAGTGGGTGTACGACCTGCCCGACGCCGACGGTTTCGCCGGGCTCGTCGCCGAGCTCGGCGAGATGACCGTGTTCGCGCTGCGTTGGCCGCACTGGGATCCGCGGCTCGCCGACCCCCGAATGCTGGGCTACGCGCTGGCACAGAATTCGCGGACGCTGCTGTTCGTCCTGGTCACGGTCTGGCTGCTGCGCCGGCTGGCCACCGGCGCCCCGCCCCGGCGGGCGTACCGGGTGCTCGCCACGTTCGCCGCGCCCCTGGTGGGTGCGGCGGTCGCGGCGATCGGCGTCACCGCCCTGCTCGTCATCGTCGACGGCGTGCACGTCTACGGCTACCGCGACGATGCGGCGCGGATGGTGCGCGACATGCTGGCCGGCGGGCTGCACGCCGGGTTCGTGCTGGGGACGCTGCTGGCCTGGATCCAGGCCAGCCGGCCCGGCCCGGCCGCCGCCGACGTTTTCGCGACCGACCGGAGGTGAACGCGATGCTGCGCCAGAGCGTGGGGTCCGGGCGGGACGCGCCGCGACCGCGACCGGAAGCCAGCGAGGCCACCCGCTATCTGTGCGCCGCCGCGCACACCGACGAGTCCTTCGCCGAAAGGGCGCTGGCCGAGGCGGTCGACGACGACCTGCGTGCGGTGGCTCCGTCGGTGGGCTTCGACCTGACGTCGGTGCTGCGGCACTGCCTGCACGCCCGTCAGCGGCGACGTCGGCGGGACCTGCGCCTGGTGGTCGCCGGCGGTCTCGCGGTGCTGCTCGCGCCGCTGTGGACGCTGCTGGCCGGTACGGTGATGGTGGTCGGCACGAAACTGGCCCCGTTCCGGCCGAGCCGACACGGCCTGGTGGGGCCGGTGGCGGCGCTGTTCTCGGTGGCGTTGGTCGCCCTGGTGCTGCTCGTCCAGCTCCCGGGCGTCGGCGGGTCCGAGGGGGAATCCGGCCTGCCCGGCTGGTTCGTCGGCCGGCCGGTGCTGGCCCTGCCCTTCGGTGTGGTCGCGTACCTGGTGCTGGTGGCCCATCTGCTGGGCACCCGGCGGCTGCTGGTGACCCAGTTGCGGCGTGGCCGGTTCCGTCCGCCGGGCGCCGACGCCGCGCGGGACGGCCGGTACGCCGACCGCCTGGCCGCCGTCGACGAGGCCCAGCGGGGCAACGTCACGGTCTACGGCGGGTACGTGCCGTTCGTCGGACACGGCACCCCGGTCGCCGGCTGGTCGTTCGCCCTGCCGATCGTTCCGGCCGGCCATGGGTCGCTGCTGTCCGGCGTACCACCCGACCCGGCGGACCCGCCGGTGTCGTTCGCGGTGGACGACCTGATCGATCACGTCCGGTCGCGGCTCGGGGCGGTCCGGCTGGACGCCTCGGACACCGACCGGCTGCCGGACCTGCGGCTGGAGGACCGGATTTTCGTCGGGGGGCGGCTGCTCACCGACGATCCGCGGTTGCTGCCCGACCGGGAACGAATGCCCCGGCAGCGCTGGACCGACGAGGAGGTCCGGGAGGTCGCCACCCACCCCCGGGGGGTGGCCCGGCACTACCTGTGCGCCCTGGTCCCGTCCTGGGGCGGCGAGGTGGTCGCCAGCACCTTCCTGCACTTCTCCACCGACGGTCGGGTGCTCTATCTGGAGTGCGCCCGTACCCTGCTGGAGCCGCCCCGGTGGGACCATCACGACGTGGACCGGCTGACCGAGTGGCTGCCGGCGAACCAGTTCGCCCAGCTGCTCGTCACCGCCGGCGAGACGCTACTGCGTACGGCGCTCGGGGCGCCGCTGCGGTTGTTGCAGGATCTGATCCGCGCCGTCCGCTTCCACCCGCGGCGGGAGCGGGCCCGGCGGCTGGCCCGGGAGGATCTGGGCCACGACTACGGCGCCCGGGTCGGGGTGCGGGAGCTGGCGGCCGGAACCGGGTACCACAACTACTTCCAGGTGTTGGACGCCGCCAAGCACCTCAAGGTCGTGGAGCGGCACGTGCTGGCCGCCATCGTCGACTTCCTCGACGACCGGGGGGTGGAGACCGCCGAGTTCCGCAACCGGCAGACGATGATCCTCAACCAGGGCGTCATCCAGACCGGCGGGCTCAGCGTGGTGGGTAACCAGGCGGTGGGCTCGGGAGCCCGCGCGGAGCAGCGGAGCGAGGCGGTGCCCACGCCTCGCGCCGGCCAGGCGCCAACGGGGTGAGGGAGCGGCATGGCCGAGATCAACTACGGGATTCAGCAGTCCGGCGGGACCAGCCAGGTCGGCAACCAGGCGGTCGGCCCCGGGGCGTCCGCCACCGGGGGGAGCCTGCACGCCACCGCGCCGCCGGCCGTGGACGTCGCCGGACTGCTGCGGCAGCTGACGGAGGTGGTCGACCGGCACCGCGGTGCGCTGCCGGAGCCGGCGGTGACGGTCGCGGCGCAGGTCCGCGCGGAGCTGTCCCGGCCGGAGCCGCGGCCGGCGCGGGTGGCGGAGCTGCTGCGCCGGCTGGCCGAGCTGGCGGCCCCGGTCGCCCCGGTCGCGGCGGCGGTGACCGAGGTGATCAGGGCGGTGCAGTCCGTCTGATTAGCCTGGATCCGTGGACCCGGCATGGCAAGTTGTGGTCTTCGGCTGCTTGTGAATGCTTGCGTTTGGGGGTGTGTCGAGTCCGCTGGCCTGCGCTGCCAGCTTCCTCCGTCCTTGTGGTCGGCGTTGTGGCCGGGCCAGGCGGGCGGGGACGTTGATGATGTGCTCGCGCTGAGTGGCGCCGCGGGCCACGGCGTAGCAGGTGGTGTTGGTGAGGGTGCCGGCAGCGCGTAGCAGGTTGTGGGTGATCGCGGCGAGCGTGGTCCAGGCGGCGTTGGCCGGGAACGAGCCGGACGGTTGGTGTGCCCAGGTCCCACGGCTGCACCAACGTCTCCTCCGCCGCCGACCTGGCTGATGGGCGTCACCCAGGTCGGCGATCTGGTCACGATCCAGCGCACCTGGGTGGAACTGGCCCGTCAGCGGGCGTCAGCCGCGGGTTCCTCCGGATCGCGCTCGGCGCCGTCCGGCTCCTCCGCGCCGTACCCGTCGACCCGCGCGACGAAGGTGCAGCACGAGGCGCCCTCGCGCATGCACTGCTCGACGCGGTTCTCCACCGGCCGCAGTCCCAGACCCTCGAACCACCCTTCGCGCATCCGCAGGCACGGGCACTGGTAGTGCTCCAGCGTGCCGGCGCGGCGGAGCATGGACAGCGCGAAGTTGCGCCTGCTGTGGACCACGAACTCTCCCGGGCCGGTCGGCTCGCAGTCGAAATCGACCAGCTCCGGCGGCCACATCAGCGTCGGGCAGCGCGCGAACGCGTCCACGACGTCCAGCCACTCGAGTTCGTCGACGGGCTTGCCCAGGCCTTGTGCGACGCTCCGCGCGACGCGCGCCGACACGAACTTCAACGCCTTCGCGTTGATCTCGTTGGCCGCCTCGAACCCGAACCGCGCGGCCACCTCCTGGTACCAGCGGGCGTCGTGCAACCACCACCATTGGAAGAGCTGGTTGGGCACCGGCTCGTTGGCGGCGGGCTTGTCGGTCATGGGCTTGTCGTCGCTTGCCATCGCGCCTCGCTCGTTCTCGTGGGTTGTAGGGACGTTCAGCGTGCCGCCGGTCGGCTCGCTGGGCTGCCGGGCCGGACCAAACCGGCGGTCGAGTGGGACATGCTCACGGTTTCTTGAAGACCAGGCAGGCGTTGTGGCCGCCGAAGGCGAAGGAGTTGGAGATCGCCGCGCGCACGTGGGTACGCCGGGCCGCGTCCCGCACGTGGTCCAGCACGCATTCGGGGTCCGGGTCGGTGAGATTGATCGTCGGCGGGACGGTGTCGGTCGCCACCGACATCACCGCGATCAGCGCTTCGAGCGCGCCGGCGGCGCCGAGCAGGTGTCCGGTCATGGACTTGGTGGCGCTGCACGCCGGGATGCCCGTGCCGAACACCGCCCGGATCGCCCGCGCCTCGCTGACGTCGCCCAGCTTGGTGCCGGTGGCGTGCGCGTTGATGTGGTCGATGTCGGCCGCGGCGAGATCCGCGTCGGCAAGTGCCTTGCGCATGCAGGCCACCGCGCCGGCGCCGTTCGGCTCCGGCATGGTCACGTGGTACGCGTCGGTGGCGACGCCGTATCCGGCCAGCTCGGCGAGGATCCGGGCACCGCGAGCCCGCGCGTGCGCACGGGACTCGAGCACCAGCATCGCGGCACCCTCACCCACGACGAACCCGTCCCGGCTTCGGTCGAAGGGCCGGCTTGCCCGTTCCGGCTCGTGGGTTCGGCGCGACAGCGCCCGCGCCGCGGCGAAGCCGGCGATGCCGAGCGGGTTGAGCGCCTCGGCGGCTCCGGCGATCACCACGTCGGTCTCCCCGCGCTGGATCATCCGGTAGCCGTCGCCGATGGCGTTGGCCCCGGTCGCGCAGGCCGTGGATATCGCACTGCTGGGACCGGTGATGCCGAGGCGGATGGCGAGCTGCGCGGCGACCATGTTGATCAACATCATCGGCATGTAGTACGGGTTGATGTCCCGCATGCCGGTCTCGTGCAACGCCACCGCGTGCTGCTGCACGGTGCTCTGGCCGCCGACGCCGGAACCTACCACCACGCCGGTCCGCTCGCCGGCCACGTCCCGGCCGATCTCGAGCCCGGCGTCCCGTACCGCGAGCAGGCCGGCCACTAGGCCGAGCTGGACGAAACGGTCCATCAGCCGGGCGTCCCGGGGTGCGATGAACTGGCCCGCGTCGAACCGCTTGACCTGCCCGGCGATCGTGACCGGCAGGGCGGCGACGTCGAAGCCCTCGATCGTGCTCACTCCGGACTTCCCGTCGCACAGCCGCTTCCACACCCCCTCCGGGTCCTGGCCGTGCGGCCCGAGCACGCTGAGGCCGGTGACCACGACCGCCGGTGCCGTCCCGCCGCTCACCACTGCTCTCCCCGCTCGGCGAGATCCCGGTACCGCTCGCGCAGCTCCCGTTTCTTGACCTTGCCGGTCGGCCCTACCGCGAGGTCGTTCTCGGTGATCGGCAACGCCGTGGCCACCGCCGGTAGATGGTGCTCGCGGAGCACCTCGTTGACCCGCTTGGTCCAGTCCATCTCTTCCGCCGCCTGCCCCGCCTCTGGCACGAGCTGGAGCAGCGCGTACACCTGCGGCTCCCGGCCGGGCAGGTCGACACCGACCACTGTGCAGTCGGCGACCTCGGGCAGCTGGCGCAGCACCAACTCCTCCGCCTGCACGGTGTGTAGCGTACCGTGGCGGGTGCGTACGGCGTCGGTAACCCGGTCGACGTGGTAGAAGTGCCCGCCGTGGTCGCGATAGGCCAGGTCGCCGGTCAGCCAGTACCCGCGCAGCCGGGACCGGTAGGTGGTCAGCGAGTCGTTCCAGTACCCGGGCGTGATGGTGGGTGACTTCACGCCCAGCCGCCCGATGCTCATCGGCGGCAGCGGGTCGCCGTTGTCGTCGAGCACCGCCGCCTCGACGAACGCGTACGGCCTGCCCACGCAGCGGGACGGCGCGGCCTCGCCCGGACGGTGCAGCAGGTAGAACAGCGAGTGGCCCATCTCGGAGGAACCGAGACCGTCCAAAAACGACGATCCGGGCACGATCGTGCGGGTGCCGTCCGCGGCCACCTCCACATGCTGGCCCAGGCCCAGGATGACCTTGATGTGGCTCTCGTGCGCGGCGTCCCCGCTGTTGTACCAGACGCTCACCGAGGACAGGTCGTACCGGTCCAGGTCCGCCGCTGCCGCGATCTCCGCGTACGTCACCGAGAACGCGCACACCCCGGTCGGCCGGAACTCCTCGACCGCACGCAGCGCCACGCCCGCCCGCTGGCTCGACAGGATCTTCACCGGCAGGTCGTTGAGGAGGGCAAACATCAGCACCGAGAGCGCCGAGTTGTGCGCGCCGGGCAGCGCCGACAGGATCCGTTCGCCGGCCTGGGGCACCGGCAGCGAGAGCCGGTAGCGGGTCGCGTGAAACAGGCTCTGGTGGTTGTGCAGCACCGCTTTGGGCAGGCCGGTGGTGCCCGAGGAGTGGGTGATGACGACCGGGTCGGCGGCGTCGTGCCGGAACGGGTAGTGGCCGGGCAACCGGTCCCGGTCGGTCGGCGTGACGTCGGCCGAGGTCGCCGCGAAACGCGCCGTCTCGCCGCCGGTCAGGATCGACCGGTGCGCCTCGTCGGTGAAGACACCAACCGCGCCGAGCGGTGCCGTGTACGCCCGCGCCAGCTCGGCCGGCAGCTCGCCGTTGACCAGGACCGGGATCGCGCCCAGCCCGGTCAACGCCAGGTAGTGGACGATCAGCTCGATCGCGGAGTCGCAGTACACCACGACCGGGTCGCGAGGGCGGACCTCCCGGCCGTGGTACCAGCCCGCGTATGTGTCGACGACCTCGCACAGCTCGCCCAGCGTCAGCGCGGACCGCACCCTGCCACCGGGAAGCCGGAACTCCGGCTCGAACCAGAGGACCGGTGTGTCCAGCGGCCGCCCGAGCGACCGGATCCGCTGCAGGAAGTTGCCGGCTCCCAGGTCCGGGTCCACCGACAGGCGCCTGCGCTCCGCGCTACCAATCATCAGCTGTTCCCCTTCGACTGACCGCGACCTCACCGGCGGTCTCCTGACGGTCGGCTTCGGTGCCCGCGCCCGCCCCGCTCACCGCGGGCTCCGGGTGGCGGCGCAGCACGCACAGCGGCCGACCGTCCATCGTGGTGTCATGTACGAGCGCGACGGCGGGCTCGTCGCGCCGCCTCATGTGCTCGTGCGCGAGGCACAGGTGGACCAGGCCCTGCACGCTCCCCGCGCCGTCGAGAGCGCCGGTCGACACCTGGACGGCGGTGGGGGAGCTGTCCCGGTCGGCCGGAGCCGGCAGCAGGACATACGCCGCCGTGCTTCCCGGGCCGGATCCCGGCGGTCCCGGGGGATGCTCGCCGGGCGGCTCGATGGTCACGCGGTCCCGGTCCGCCGGCGCGGCGGCGGGAGCCGCGCGCCGCAGCAGCACCGCGACGGCGGTGTCCCAGGCCGGCGGCCCGACCGCCTGGCCGGCGGCGCTGAGCTGGGCGAAGACGAGCTCGCTGCGCGGGTTCGCGGCCAGCTCCACGCCGATCGCCAGCACCTGCTCGATCCCGTCGTCGGCCAGCGTCAGCGCGGCGGTCGCCAGCAGGTCGGCGGCGAGCCGGTCGGTCGACGCGACGCACGAGATCGGTCCGGTGATGCCGAACTCGCGCGAGACGAAGCCGAGGATCGAGTTGGGGATCGACTGGTAGAACAGCAGCGCGTTGCCCGGCTGCCCGGCGGCCAGCTGCCGGCTCGCCAGGTCGGCGGTGGTGGTGTCGCCCAGCACGCTGCCCAGCACGATCGCGGTCGCCGCGCCGGCGGTGCCGGACTCGGGTGCCGGCCGCACCGCCACCCGCTCCAGACACCGCCGCGCCACCTCGCGGACCAGAGGGTTGAAGCTGGACTCCAGGAAACCGGGCACGGCCAGCAGCGCCGGCTGGCGGTGTGCCGGCCGGCGCTCGCGGAGGCAGGCGTCCAGGGCCTCGGCGGTGCCACCCCAGCCGCCGAGGCAGGCGCTGGCGGCGAGCGTGACGGCGGTCATCGGCGCTCCAGCACGAGCGCGGTGTTGAGGCCGCCGAAGGCCGAGTTCACCGACAGCGCGTACCGCGGGTCGGCCGGACGCGCCCGGTTGGGCACGTAGTCGAGGTCGCACGCCGGGTCGGGGCGGGAGTATCCGGCAGTGGGCGGTAGCTCGCCGTGGCGCAGGGCCAGCATCGTGATGACCGCTTCGACCGCGCCGGCCGCCTCCAGCGTATGCCCGGTCGTGGTCTTGGTGGAGCTGACCGGCACGCGGTGCGCGCGCGAGCCGAACGCGGCCCGGAGTGCGCGGGTCTCGGCGCTGTCGTTGAGGGCAGTTCCCGTGCCGTGCGCGTTGACGTAGCCGACGTCCTCGCCGCGCACGCCGGCCCGCCGCAGCGCCTGGCCGACCGCGGCGGCCAGCCCGTGACCCCCCGGGTCGGGACGGCAGACGTGGTACGCGTCCGAGGCCATGCCCCACCCGGCGACCCGGGCCAGGGAAGGGGCCGACCGGGCCCGCGCCGACCGTGCCGCTTCCAGCACCAGCACCGCCGCGCCGTCGCCCAGCAGCAGCCCGCTGCGGTCGGCGCTGAAGGCGCGCAGCCGCCCGTCGGTGGCGAACGCCCGGCCCGAGTCGAACTTGGCGAAGAACTCCTCGTCCACGACGTAGGCCCCGCCGCACACCGCCACCTCGGCGTGGCCGGCCGCGATCAGCCGGTATCCGTGGATGATCGCGTTCGCCGAGGCGACGCAGCCGTTGACGAACGCCATCCGCCGCCCCCGGATGCCGAACGCGTCGGCGATGGCGTCGGCGTGTGCCGCCGGCGCGCTGTGCCCGAGGTCCGGCCGCGGAACCGGCTCGGCGCCCGGCCGGGCCGGGTCGTGGTGTCCCCGCCAGAACTCGTTGATCGTGGTGTAGTCGCCCTGCGTGCCGATGAGCACCGCGGCGTCGAACCCGCCGGCCAGCCCGGCCATGTCCAGAGCGGCCCGCGCGCACCGCAGCAACACCTGCCGCTGCCGGGGCACGGCCCCCGGCCCGTCCCGGTACTCGGCGGCCACCCGCACCCGGTATCGCGACGCGTCGAACCGGGTCACCCCGGCGAACGCCGGTACGCCCGCGAAGACGCCCTTCCGGATCGCCGGCTCGCCGAACCCGAACGCGGTGAACACGCCGTAGCCACTGACCACCACCTCAGCCGTCACGCGCGTAGCCCTTTCCGGCCCTCGTGGATGCGGTCGTAGATCCGGTTGACCGAGGTGAACTCCACCAGGTCCTCGTCATCGACCTGAATCCCGTGCCGCTCGCTCAAGATGTGCACGAGCCACGCGGCGGACAGGGAGTCGAGCACCAGCTCGGCGTCGTCGTCGGGGATGTCGGCCGGCTGGCCCAGCTGCGCCGCCTCGGCGACGGCCTGCCGCAGCTCGCCTTTGCTGAGCACCGACCTCACCCTGGGTGGGACGCCTGGGCCCGGCGCCGGGACACGTCCGCGACGAACTCGCCCAGCGTCGCCTTGGCCAGCTGTTCGAAGACCTCATCCGGGTAGGACACTCCGTACTCGTGCTCCACACGGGTGGTCAGCTCCACGAGGGCGAGCGACTCGAGGTCCCAGCCGTCGGCCCCGAGTGGCGTGCCGTCGTCGGTCCGCTCCAGCGGGATCTGCATCTCGTCCCTGAGTGTCCGCACGACGAACGACTTGATTTCCTCCTGCACGGCGTTCCCTTCCTTCTTTGAATCCGACACTTCTTACGTCGAGGACTGTCGTTTGGCCGGGTCGACCTCGATCAGGCCAGGTATTTCGCGCACCGGGGAGATATCACGTCCATAGTGGACATCTGGGCGGCCGAAGCCGTTGAGCCGGGCCACCTCGCTGAGGAACTCGTCGAGCGCACCGACCTCCGCCAGGCTTTCCGTCGTCACCGTGCGCCACCGCCGGCGTACCTCGGCCTGCACGTCCGCGCGCAGCTCGCGGTCGTCGAGCCGGATGCGGCCGGCGGCGTCGAGGGCGGGCGCAGCACCGTGGTAGAGGCGGTCGGCGAACAGGCGGTGGACCTGCTCGATCGGGCCCTCGTGCAGGCCCCTCTCGCGCATGACCCGGATCAGCAGGATCGTGTAGAGCGCACTCATCGGGATGGCCAGGCTCGCGTGGGTGACCAGGGCCTTCATGACCGCGGTGTACGCGCGGCCGCCGATGCTGCCGAGCCGCCGGTCGATCTGGGCCGCGGTCGCCTCCAGGTGGAGCTTGGCCCGGCCGATCGTGCCGCCCCGGTACGTCGGTGCCAGCTCGTCCCCGCCGATGTAGGAGTAGGCGATTGTGGTGGCGCCCGGGGCGAGCAGGCCGGCGCCGGCGAGCGCCTCGATCCACCGCTGCCAGTCGTCCCCGCCCATGACGGCCACCGTCTGGCGGATCTCGTCGTCCGTGGCAGGTGGCGTGGTCGTTTCGACGACGGTCCCGGTCGCCGCGTGGAATGCCTTGTTGCGGTACGGCTCGTGGATGGTCTTGAGCACCGACTGGTACAACTCGCCGGTCACCGGGTCGACCCTGCGCGGCGCCGCGATGCTGTAGACCACGAGGTCGACCTGACCCAGGTCCCGCGCGATCGTCTCCACGGTGCGGTGCCGGGTCTCGTCGGCGAACGCGTCACCAACGACGGTGCGCGCGTACAGGCCGGCCCGTTCGGCCTCGGCGTGGTAGGCCGCGGTGTTGTACCAGCCGGGCGTGGCCGTGCGGCGCGGACCGCCGGGCCGCTCCAGGCAGACCCCGACCGTCGCCGCGCCGGCACCGAAGCCGGCCGTCACCCGCGAGGCCAACCCGAGGCCGGTCGAGGCGCCGATGACCAGGGCCCGCGCGGGGCCGGGTAGCTCCTGCTTGCCGCGCGCGTACGCCACCCACTCGCGCACCATGGCCGCGCAGCCGTCCGGGTGGGCGGTCACGTAGAGGTGTCCACGGTGGACCGGCTCAATGATCATGGCTGGGCTCCGTGGAGCCGCGCGCGGGTCAGCGGGGCCGCGGCCGCAAAGTGCGCCTGGCGCAAGGCGTCGTGGCTGCGGATGAGCTTGCCCGAGACGGCGCGGGGCAGGGCGCGCGCGACGTGAAAGCGCTTTGGGATCTTGTAGTCGGCGAGCCGGTCGCGGCACCAGATCACGATCTCGTCCACGGACGGGTCGGCGTCGCTGCCGACGTACGCCTCGATGCCGCCGGCGTGGATGACGACGGCCTCGGTGATGTCGGGGTGCTCGCACAGGGCCGTCTCGATCTCGGTCAGATCGACCTTGAGCCCGCCGACCACGACCAGCGAGTCCGACCGGCCGCGGACCGACACCAGGCCGCCGTCGCCATACTCCGCCAGGTCGAAGGTGCGTAGCCAGCCGTCCCGGAAGCGGTCCGGCCCGTCGGACCGCAGGTAGGGGGAGCGGTCGACCGCGACGTACAGCTCGCCGTGGTCGACCTTGACCTGGATGCCGGGCGCTGGCGGGCCGACCGCTGGGCGGTGCCGGCCGGTCAGGTCCGCCGCGATGATCCCCACCTCCGTCATGCCGTACGCGTCGCCGACGCGTACGCCGTACCTCTGCTCGAAGCGCGCCGCCACCCGGTCCGGCAGGACCTCGCCGCCGGAGACGGCGATACGCAGCCCGGCCGGCACCGGTGGATCCGGCAGGGCGGACAGCAGGTCGTAGTGGAACGGCGCCCCGAAGATCGTGTCGACCTGCTCGCGGTTGGCCAGCTCGACCAGGTCCCGGGCCGCCGGGGGACCGGCGAACACCACGGCCACGCCTCTCGCCAGCGCGTGCAGGATGCCGCCGACCAGCCCGAACGTGTGAGCCACGGAGCTCAGCAGCAGGAGCCGGTCACCGCGCCCCGGCATGCCCTCGATTCGCGCGAACCTGTCGATCTCCGCCAGCAGAGAACCGGCGGTCCGGCCGATCACCTTGGGGGTTCCCGTGGTTCCTGAGCTGACCTGCACCAGGCAGTGGTCGGTCTCGGCGCGGCGCCCGGACCGCCGGACCTCGATGATCAGCTCGCGCTCCGCGCGGAAGGTGGCCGGCGTCCGGGCGGGGTCGGTCGAGTGGATATAGAACTGGCTCCGGCAGGCCTCCAGCAGGCGGTCGACCTCCGCCCGCTTGAGCCGGTGGTCCAACAGCAGGACCTGCGCGCCCGAGCGCCACAGCGCGAGCAGTGCGTGCACGTACGTGTAGCTCGGCGACACCTGCAGCGCCACGGTGGCGCCCGGGCCGATCCCCGACGCGGCGAGCAGGCTCGCCGCCTCCTCCATCCGGCGGTGTACCTCCGCCCGGGTGACCCCGCCGCCGCCGTGCCGGAAGACCACGCTGTCGTCGTCGGCGTCCAACAGGTGGCTGCCCCACCAGTTGGCGTGTCCTGGTGCCCCAGTCATCGACCGGCTCCCCCATGTCATCCGGACCGGGCCGGTGGCCCGGTCACTGCTCGACGCAGAACTCCCCGATCGGCAGGCCGACGTGGCGCTTGTCCGTCGCCAGGTAGCCGAGCACCTCGTCGCCGGGCCCGAGCTCGGTCACGTTGAGGACCGCACCGCCCGGCCCGAGCACGCGTACGTGCCAGTCGTCCTGAACGGTCAGGCTCACCGCGGTGCCCTGCTCCGACCTGGCCCGGATGGTCAGCAGCGGCCGGGACTCCAGCTTCGCCCGGCCGACCACCACCGGCCTGGTCCGCCCGTCCGCCCCGACCGCCAGCACGCGGCTGCCGGAGCGCAGCTCGCTGAGGTAGCTGGTGCGGTTGTCCAGCCCGACGACGTACGAGTGCAGCGCCCCCGCGTTGACCCGGAACGGGCGGGTGGGCATGTACGGCAGCGGATGGGTCTCGCTGCAGACCAGGATGAAGCCGGCGGAGTACGAGCCGACGAGGATGCCCTCGTCACGGTCGAAGTGCGAGCAGGTGTCCACGCAGACCCGGTCGCCGATGCCGACGTGGTCGACGGCCTCGACGACGAGCTTCTCCAGCGCGAGGGCCGGGGTCTGGAAGCGCAGCAGCGCCGCGATGCCGAACACGTCGTTGGCGTCCGCCGGCGCGAGCAGGACGCCGTCCGAACCCTTCTCCAGCACTCCGCTCACGATCTCCGCTTCCTGGACGCTGCGTACCTCTGTCACCAACTGGCCGGCGGCGCTGTCCGCCGCGGCGATGACGATCTCCAGCGGGATCTTGGTGGGGTCGGTGAAGGCAACCAGGGTGTACGGCAGCTCTTTGGCGCAGGCGCAGGCCAGAGCGAGAGTCCGGTCGTCGTCCACCTGGACGAAGGCCACGGAGGTCCCGTCCCCGCCGGCGTGGCGCCGCTTGAGCCCGTCGAGCCCGGCCTGGTCGGCGACGACCTGGACGGCGAGGTCGCAGTGCGGCCGAGCGTCCGGCGGCGCGACGCCGTCGGGCGCGAACAGCACCCGGCGCACGGTCGGCGGGAGGGACGCCAGCGTCTCGGCGCTGTCGGCGACGACCGCCTCGACACGGGCGTGGATGGCCGCGTCGACGATCGCCTCGTGTTGCTCGGGGGAGGCCTTACGCAGGTCGATCCAGGCGGTCTTCATCGCAGCGCCCCCGAAGCGGGTCCGTCGCACCCGGAATCCCCGGCCGGCTCCGGTAACTGGCCGGATCCCGCGCGTCTGCCCTGCCTCGGATGCACCAGCGTGGCCAGGGACCGCACGACCGCGTCCGGCTCGGGATCCTGGAACACCCGGCGCCCGATGGCGAGGCCGCGGCACCCGGCGGCGAGCGCCTTGCCAGCGAAGTCCAGCAGGCTGCGGCCGTCCGCCTGGCCACCGCCGACCACGATCGGGATCGGACAGCTCGCGACCACCGAGACGAGGTCTTCGACCTGCTGCGGCGCGGGCGTCTTGACGATGTCGGCGCCGAGGTCGACGGCGATGTTCGCCAGGTGGGCCAGTTGCGTCGCGTCCACTGCGGCCGGGATGCCCGGACCGCTGGGGTACATCATCGCCATCAAGGGGATGCTCCATCTGTCGCAGGCTGCGGCGACCGCGCCGAAGTCGGCTAGCTGGGCCGCCTCACTGAGTGATCCGACATTGACGTGAATGCTGACCGCGTCGGCCCCGATACGGACCGCTTCCTCCACTTCGCCGACGAGGACCTTTTCGTGGGAATCTGGTGCGTAAACGGTGCTCGCACTCAAGTGGACGATGATCGAGCATTCGATGAACAGGTGGGGATCAAGTGCCCTTACCCGCCCCTTGTGCAGGACAATTCCATCCGCGCCGCCGTCGACGACCTTGCGCACGAGGTGATCGAAATCGCGCCTTCCCGCGATTGGTCCACTCGTGACGGAATGGTCGAGTGGCACGAAGAGGTAGCGCGCGTCACCTCGGCGCGACAATCTGGTCAGCCTGACAGCTTTCCGGGCATCGTACAAGACCTGCAAAAGATCCCCCGCTCCTAGTGCCCCGCGACAGCACAAGAGAAATTGGCGCCCTCTGTGATACCCCCGCGCCACAAGGATGGGTCAGGGCGGGCCGGCGGCGCTTCCGTGAAAATACGCAAAGCTTGAGGGTGGCCGAGCGGGAAACCGCTCAATAATAGGACATGTCCACTCTCGCGCATTGACGAGGATCGATTAAGAATCGATTGGCGCGTCCGGTTTGGACCTTTCCGGTCCGTTCGGCTAGGGAGACTCGACGACCGGATGGCTTCCGAGGGCGTGCAGCCTGTTGGCCATCGCGGTCCGGGAGCGGACCTCCAGCTTGGTGAAGATCCGCGACAGGTGGGACTCGACGGTGCGGCGGCTGAGGTTGAGCCGCTCGGCCACCTCCTGGTTGGAGAAGCCACCGGCCACCAGGTCGGCGATCTCCCGTTCGCGGGTGGTGAGCGTGTGCGCGTCGCCGCCGGCACGCCGGTCCAGCCGGCCGGCGGCGCGCGCCCCCTCGCGCTCGTCGCGATCCAGAACGGACAGCAGCCACGTCGCCCCGCATGCCTGGTATCCCGCCCGCGCGCGGCCGAACGCCACCCGGGCACGCTGTGGCTGGCCGGCCCTCGCCCGCACGTTGCCGGCCAGGTGATACGCGAGGGCCTCCTCCAGCGGCGCGGCGACCGCAGCAAACTCGGCCGCCGCCTGGACTGCCAGGGCGTCGGCCTCCTCGAACCGGCGCGCCCGGGCCGCCGCGTAGGCGCGCGCGTAGCCGGCCAACCCCTGCTCGGGGGCCAGGCACACCTCAGCGGCGATCTCGGTGGCCCGCTCCGCCGCGGCCCGCGCCCGGGCGACGTCACCCGAGGAGCAGAGGGCGACCGTACGCAGCACCTGCCGCAACACCGCGATCGGCGCGCCGGCCGGCCAGGAGTCCTCCGGGGCGTCCAGCAGGTCCAGGCACGTCCCGGCGTCTCCGGCGACCGCGTGCGCGAGGGCGAGATTGACCTGGGCGGTCCGCCACCACGTCCGCGAGCGTGGCCGGTCGCCCTCGCTGAACCGCGCGCCCACCGCGATCGCCGCCGCCGGCCCGGCCGTCCACAGCAGGGGGCGCAGCAGCACGGCGTACGCCATCGCGCGCATCTCGGCGCTGTGTACCCGCCGTGCGGTCGCCGCCGCTTCCTCGGCCAGCTGTACGGCCAACGCCAAGTCGCCCAGCCGCGTCTGCAGGGCGGTCTCCACGACCAGCAGGTACGGCAGGGCACTGCTCTGCCCGATGCCGTCGACCACGCACTTGGCGCGGGTCAGGTGGCGGGCCGCCGAGGGCAGGTTGCCGAGGTGCATCTCCACCCACGCCAGCGGCCCGAACAGCTCGACGTGTGGCTGGACCGCCGTGTCGGGAACCGTGTCGACCAGCCGCGTGGCGGCGGCAACGTACCGGCGCGCGGCGGTGGTGTCCCCGCCGTACAGCGCTCCGAACGCGCGCAGTGCCTGTGCCGCCGCGGCCATGTTCGAGTGGTTGGCGTCCAGCAACGCGAGGGCGCGCTCGGCGTGGCTGATCGCACCGACCGTGTCCTCCCGCAGCGCGCAGATGGCGGCCCGCTCGACCCACAGCTTCGCCTCGGCAGCCGGCCGCAGCCGTCCACCGCGCAGCTGGGCGTCGACAAGCGCGGCCGCCTCGTCGAGGTCGCCCCGCAACCGGGCCACGACGGCGCCGAACGCCGCCGCCCGCGACCGCACGGGCTCGCCGCAGTGCCGCAGCTCCGCCAGGATCTCCCGGCACTTCTCCAGGTTGCCGCTCAGGCCCAGAGCCCGGGCGTATTGAAGCAGGATCAGCGGCCGCTCCTGCCGCAGCGCGCCCTGCTCGGGCAGGATGCGCAGCGCCGTCCCGAACCAGCGGGCGGCCTGTGCGGGCGTGGAGTACGCGAACGCCTGGCCCCCTTTGATCAAGATCTCGGCGGCCGCCTCGTCGCCGGACTGTGCGGACCGCTCGGTGTGGTGGACCAGGATCTGCAGGGGGCAGTCACGCCCGCGCAGGTAGGTGGCGGCCCGGGCGTGTGCGGCGGTCCGCCAGGCGGGGCCGGCCAGCGCGTGCGCCGCGGCGCGCATGAGCGGATGCCGGAACCGGAACTGGACCCCGTCGACCTCGACCAGCCCCAGCCGGTGCATCTGGTCGACCCCGTCGACCACTGTGTCCGTGGCGAGCTGCGACACGTACGCCGCCAGCTCGACGGTGGCGTGGTCGCCGATGACGGCGGCGGCGTGCGCGATCCGCTGCACCGAGGGGTCCAGGACGGTGAACTCGGCGCCGAGCCCGGCGAGGATGTGGTGCTCCGAACCGTCCGCCCAGTCCGGCACGCCCAGGCCGGGGTCTCCCGCCACGGTCGCGAGTGCGCCGTCGTGCAGCCGGGACAGCGCCTGCACGTACAGGGGATTGCCTCGGCTGGCCCGCAGGATCAGCGCGCGCCGGCGCCGGGCGACACCGGGCAGCAGCGCCTCCAGGTCGGCCGAGCGCAGCGGCGGGATGCTGATCCGGATGGCCGCCGGGCCGTGGTACGCGATCGCGTCGATCAGCTTGACCGGTGGCCAGGCGCTGCGGAACGCGACAGCGACAAGCATGGGAATCTGCGGCGGCTTGCGGATCAGGTACTCGGTGAGTTCCAGCGAGGCATGGTCGGCCCAGTGCAGGTCGTCCAGGAGCAGCACCACGCCGGCCGCGCGGGCCCCGTTGAGCAGCTGCCGGACGCCGTGGAACACGCGGAACCGGTCGACCGACTGGACTTTGCCGGTGCCGGCCGGGTCGCCGTGCAACGCGCTGAGCACGCCGCGCACCTCGTCGGTATCGGCCTCGGTCGCGGCGATCAGCGGATTGAGCGTCTCCAGGTACATCCCGAAGGGCACCTCTTGCTCGAACTCGCTGGCGCCGCCCGCGCAGACCAGCAAGCCCGACTCGGACGCGCGCCGCCCCAGCTCCGCGAGAATCCGGGTCTTGCCGATGCCCGGCTCGCCGGCGACCTCCACCACCGCGAACCGGCCGCCGGCCACCAGGGCCACCGCGCTGTCCAGCATCTCCAGCTGCGCGGCCCGGCCAACGAGCGGCAACACCGGGCTCATCGCAACGGTCCCCCAGCCGCCACTTCCGTGCCCCCCAGGTCACGCCCATGCATATGTATCAATGGCAGAAGCATAGGTAACTGTACTGAGGGCACCGAGTTTCCACCCCTGACCCAAAGGTCAATCTCAAACATGATCTGCATCACAGCCGCTTTGGGAGTTTGAGGCGCCGGTCACCTCGACGCTGACCAGGCACCTGGCGAGCCGCGAAAGCGCCATCGGGCAACCAGCGGGTACGTGGCCGGTTGGCAGGGCATGGTAGGTGCATGACGACATCGACCGCGAGTGCCGCGGTTTCCCGCGCCGAAGGTCCGGGGCGGCAACCACCGCGCCAGACGCTGCTGTTGCTGGGGGCCACCGGTGACCTGGCGGCCCGACTGCTGCTACCCGGGCTGGGGCGGCTGGTGTCCGAGGGTACCCAACCCGGGCTCACGCTGATCGGCAGCGGCCAGGAGGAGTGGGACGACGCGCGGTGGCGTCGCCGGGTGGCCGACTCCTTCGCGTCGGCGGGCGCGGACGGGCCCCGGGAGACCGAGCTGATCCGGGCCACCCGTTACCTGTCCGCCGACGTCACCCGGGAGGAGGATCTGCGCCGGCTGCTGGCGGCCTGCCACGGCCAGCTGGTGATCTTCTTCGCCCTGCCCCCGATGGTCACCGCCCGGACCGCCGCCGCGCTGTGCCGCATCGGGCTGCCGCCGGGCACCCGACTGATGCTGGAGAAGCCGTTCGGTACGGACGCCGTCTCGGCGCGGTCGCTCAACGACATCCTGGCCCGGCTCGTGCCGGAGGACCAGGTGCACCGCATCGACCACTTTCTCGGCAAGTCCACGGTGGTGAACATCCTCGGGCTGCGGTTCGCCAACCGGATCTTCGAGCCGGTGCTCACCTCAGCTCACGTGGCGTGCGTGGACATCGTCTTCGACGAGACCCTGGGCATCGAGGGCCGGGCCGGCTACTACGACGGCGCGGGTGCGCTCGTCGACATGGTGCAGAGCCACCTGTTGCAGGTCCTGGCGCTGATCGCGATGGACCCGCCGCCCACCCTCGCCGCCGGGGACCTGCGCGGACGCAAGGCGCAGGTGCTGCGGGCCACCCGGGTCTGGGACGACGACCCGGTGAGGTGGAGCCGGCGGGCCCGGTACACCGCCGGGGAGGTCGCGGGGCGGCGACTGCCCGCGTACGTCGACGAGTCGGGCGTCGACCCGGCCCGCCAGACCGAGACGCTCGCCGAGGTGGTGCTGGCGGTGGACACCTGGCGCTGGGCGGGTGTGCCGTTCCGGCTCCGTTCCGGCAAGGCGCTGTCCGACCGGCGCAAGGAGGCGGTCATCACCTTCAAGCAACCGCCCCGGGTGCCCACCGGGCTCACCGGGTACGACCAGCCGGACCGGCTGCGGATCGGGTTCGGCCCGGACCAGGTGGGTCTCGACGTGAACATCAACGGCCCGGGCAACCCGATGGAGCTGGACCAGGTGCATCTGGTGGCCGACTTCGGCCCGGGCGAACTGCCGCCGTACGGTGAGGTGCTACGCGGCGCCTTCGAGGGCGACCCGACGCTGTCCGTGCGGGGTGACACCGCCGAGGACTGTTGGCGCATCGTGGAGCCGGTGCTGGCGGCGTGGCGGACGGAAGCGGTGCCGTTGCAGGAGTATCCGGCCGGCAGCGGCGGACCGGATGACTCGCTGCTGGTGCCGGCGGGTGGCGAGTGGCCGTGACGGGGGTGGACGGCCGAGGAACGCGCCCACCCCGCCGGCACTCGTCAGTACACGTACACGCTCTGCGACCCGAAGGTGATCGAGCTGTACGTCCCCGACGGCATGATCGTGTACGAGGAGCCCGTGCAGTTCTGGTTGGCGTACAACCTGGCGGGCTGGTTGGCGGTGTTGCGCGCGGACTTCACCCGACCGTTGCCCCAGCCGTGCGCGGCGAGGTCCACGCAGGTGCCGGTCGTTGGGTTGACGGCCTGCGCGGTGAACCGGTTTCCCTGGTACGCCTCCTGGTCCCAGACACACAGCGTGCGGACGAAACCGCACGAGCTGTCGGCGGCCCGGACCGCCGACGACGCGGCGGCGGCACCGCTTCCGCCCGCGGCGGCGACGAGCGCCGCGGCCGACAGCGCGCCCACTGCCAGTGACCTCCGGACGATCATCTCGATCACATCCTTCCCACCTGTCGCCGGGGCGTCGTGCGGGCACGACACGAACCGGCCGCTATGGCATCGACACCACCCTATTGATCAGGGCGTCGGCGGGCATCTCCTGGGATGCGGTCACCGGGCACGGGCGTGGTGCCGCCCCGTGCGCGCAGCGCCGCCGGGGCGGGGCCGGTTCTTCCGGCCCCGCCCCGGCCCCCGTCAGCGCCGGAACCGCACCCGATAGGTACGGGTCTGGGTTCCGTCTTCGCTGGTCACCGTGACCGTGGCGGTGCGTTCGGCACGCACCAGGGCGGTGGACACCCCCGCGTACGGGTCGCGCGGGGTCGCCGTCAGTTGTCCGCTGGCGGGGAGGGTGTATTCGAGGACGTCTGGCGTGAAGCCCGGTAGGGCCTTGCCGTTGACATACAGCGCCGACAGGGCCGCGTCCGAGGACCGCCCGGGTGCCGCGGTGAGGATCTGCACCTCGCCGACGGTCATCCAGAGTCCCGGGCGGGCGGTGAGGACCACCCGTACCCCGTCGGTCGTCGTGACGGTGGACAGCGGCACGGTGAGAGCCGGCGCGGGCGCGCCGCCCGGCACGCTGATCTCGTCACTGGCCCGCACCCAGGCGCCGGTCGGGTCGCGAACCTCGGCGCGCAGCGACTGGGCGTACGTGTCGCTGTTGCCGTCGCGGTGGAAGTGGACCGTGACGCTGGCGACGTCCCGGCGGGACGGCAGCAGGAAGGTCAGCGTGTCGCTGCTGTTCTTGGTACCCGAGCGCCAGTTCGACCAGCCCTTCTCCGTACTGATCCCGTTGCGCAGGCGGTCGGCGGAGTAGCCGCTCTCGGTGTAGGTCGCGCTGGCCTGTACACCGGAATCGGTCGCGGCGTTGACCAGTATCGGCGTGGTGACCTGCACCCGGGCGGTCGCCGGCTGGGTGCTTCCGCCCGGCACGGTGGCGGTCCCGGAAAGCTCGAAGACGCCGGTGCGTTCGTAGGCCGGGGGAGCGGACCAGGTCACCGGCAGAAAGACCCGGGCGCCGCTGGCACCCACCCCGGTCACGGTCGTGGGCAGGTTCGGGCGACCACCGGGGTACGCCTTGGCCCGGGCCGGTTCGGTGGCGACGACGGTGTCGACGGTGACCACGGCCCGGGCGGAGATCCGGCGGCCGAGCGGATCGGTGGCGGTGCCCAGGACGGTGACGGTGCCGGGCTTGGACCACCTGTGGTGGGGGATGGTCCGCCATACCACCGGCAGGAGGCCGCGGGCGCCGTCGGGGTGGACCGGCGTGACGGTGGCGGGCAGCACCGGCGGCGTGCCCGGGGTGGTGAAGACGGCAGTGTCGACGGTGGACAGCACGGTTTCGTCGACGATCGTCCAGCGCTGGTTGTTCTGCGAGGTCGGTGTCCAGGTGCCGACCCGGGAGCCGTCGGCGGTGGCGTGGTCGCTCACGTCGATCAGCCGGCCGGTGGCCGCGTTGACCAGGGTGTACGTGCCATCGCCGGTGGTGGAGAGGATCCACTGCGCGACCGGGTCGGCGGCGAGGGCGGTCGAGGACCGCTCCAGGGTGAGGGATCCGTCGCGCAGCACCAGGCTTCGATCCCCGGTGGAGAGCAGGTAGCGGGACCGGTTCCCGCCGGTGGTGGTGACGGGGGTGATCCGCCAGAGCTGGTCGGCGGCGAGCGCGTCGCTGGTGCGGATCACCACGGACGAGCCGGCGGGCGTCAGCGACCGACCGCTCGGTACGCCCTGCAGCCGGTACACGTGGCCGGCCCGCACGAGCGCGGCGTCGTCGGCGACGCCCTGTACCCCGTCGACGACGAAGGTCGTCACGGACTTCGCCGGCACGGTGAAGGCGGCGGACTTCTTGTCGACCGGGATGGGCCGCTGGCGGACCAGGGCGCCGGAGGCGTCGGTGACGATCGGCGTGACGGTCGCCTCCGGCGTGACATGTCCGAACCGGGACAGGTCGAGGCTGATCCGCCGACCGGTGTCGGCGCTGTTGACGTGCACCACGGTCGCGGCCCTGCCGTTGGCCGACACGGCGGCGACGCTGGCGGTGTCGTTCACCTCGATCACGTGGTCGCCGGGGCGGATGTGGTGGGTGAAGTTGCGCAGGGTGTGGAACTTGGTGTTGATCCGGGCGGGACAGGTCTGCAGCGTGTCCTGGGCGGTGCAGTCGAACGGGATCTGGATCGCGCCCCAGTTCTTGTTCCCCGCGTGCTGCGGGTTGTAGTCCTCGATGGGCTGCCACAACATCCACGCCGAGGGTTCGAGCTCGCGGAGGTCGCCGACGATCCGTTCGGCGATGCCGAGGCCGGGGTCCATGCTGGTGAAGCTCTGCCCGGTGCCCCAGTGGCCGTCGACCTCGCTCATCCACAGGGGCTTGTCGGCGCCCTTGGCGACGTCCCGGGCGGAGGTGCGCTGGCCGGTGCCGTAGGTGTGGACGTTGAGCTGGTCGATGACGGCGCGGGTGTCGGCGCGGTAGCCGTTCCAGTTGGTCACGAAGGTGCCGGGGTTGGTCTCGTCCATGGCGGCGAGCCGCGCCCGGGTCTGCGCGTTCTCGAGCCGACGGGCCAACGCCAGGATCACCTGCTGTTGCAGGGCCGGGGAGGCGTGGGCACCCTCCTGCCGACCACCGGTGGGCTGCCCGTCCGGGCCGAGCTGGGTACCCCAGTAGGAGGTGTTCGGCTCGTTGAGCGGTTCGATGGTGTGGAACTCGATGCCGTGCGCGGCCTCCAGGTGCTCGGTCACCCGGACCAGGTAGGTGGCGAAGTCGTCGACCCGGTCGGCGCGGATCTGGTCGGCGCTGGAGTTGAAACCGCCGGAGACGTAGCCGCTGACGGTCTGGAAGTACGGCGGGGAGTTGCTGAACGCCTCCCAGGTGTCGACCCGGTCCTTGATCTGGTCGACCCACCAGCGCTGGTTGGCGTCGGCGTCCCAGTTCCAGTGCTCGGGATCGTCCGGATTCCACCAGTCGACATCGGTGCGGGTGGTGCCGGGCGGGGCCGTCCAGAAACCGGGCATCGTGGCGCCGACCTTCATGTAGTCGGTGCGTACGTCGGGGGCGTTGCCGCCGCCGATGTTGTACCGGGCCATGTTCAGCCGCAGCCCGTCCGCACCGAAGAGCAGGTCGACCAGGTGGTTGCGGATCTCGTCGGGGTAACCACCGGTGGCGTTGGCGAACCAGACCAGGCTGGTGCCCCAGCCCTCCCAGGTCGGCTGCCGGTAGGACGGATCCGGGGTCACCACGACGGTGGGGACGGTCTCGGCGGCGGTGCCGGTGGTGGCCACGGCGGGTGGAGACCCGACCGCGGCGGCGGCCACGGCCATGGCGGTCGCGGTGAGCACGGACGCCAGCCGGCTCGGGGTGGAGGGTCCGGTCATGGTCTCTCCTCGCGGGGTGGGTGATGGCCTTCCGGCTCGTCGTCGGGGAGGAGGTGGGCCAGCGCGGCCCGGCTGTTGGCCCACACCGCGACCAACGCGCAGCCCGGTACGGTGGCCAGCCCCAGCAGCGGCGCCTGGTTGACCGACAGCGCGGCCACCAGCAGCAGGACCAGGCTGAACAGGCTCAGTGGGGCCCGCCGCACCGCGGTGTACGCGGCGATCCGGACGGCCGGCCCGAAACCCAGGTGCGGAGCCAGCACGGCCAGTGCCAGCGTCAGCAGGCTCGCGGCGAGCACGAGGACCGCCGTGACAGCCAGCAGCGGGACGAGTAGCGCGCCGTGCCGGGAGTCGTGCAGGACGACGATGTCGGTGGTGAGCACGGCGAGCAGCGCCACCGTGGCCGTCCACCGGCCGATCGCGGGGCCGAAGGACCGCCGGTAGGCGCGGACGAAGACGCCGACGGGGGGCTGGTCGGCCGGGGTCTCCGCCCGGCCGAGGTAGCCGAACGCGGCGGCCAGCGACGGGCCGACGCTGATCGACAGCAGCCCGAAGAAGACCGGGTGGCGCCAGGGCTGCGCGACCACGGCCAGCGCCACGAGCAGCGGCAGGTTGGTGACGGCCAGGCCCAGGTTGACCACGAGCACCCGGTGGACGAACGACCAGACGGTCGTCCAGGTGTCCGCGCTGACGTTGACCCGGGCCGAGAACGTCCGGTGCGGGGTGGGAGCGGTCATGCGGTGGTCACTTCAGCCCGCTGGTGGCGATGCCCTGGACGAAGTAGCGCTGCCCGATGAGGAAGACGGTCAGGATCGGCAGCACCGACAGCACCGAACCGGTCATGATCATGGCGTACTCGGCGTCGTAGACGCTCACGAACGAGCGCAGACCGATCTGCACCGTCCACAGGTCGTTGCTGGTCAGGTAGATGAACGGACCCATGTAGTCGTTCCAGGTGTTGACGAAGGTCAACAGGGCGAGGCTGGCCAGCGCCGGCTTGGACAGCGGCAGCACGATCCGGGCCCAGATGCCGTACTCGCTCAGGCCGTCCACCCGGGCGGCCTCGCACAACTCGTCGGGGATGGTGAGGTAGTACTGCCGCATCAGGAACACCCCGAACGCGCCGAACGCCTGCAGGAGGATCAGCGACAGGTGGGTGTTCACCAGGCCCGCCCGCTCCATGATGATGTACTGCGGCACCATGTACGCCTGCCACGGCACGGCGATGGTGGCGATGTACGCCACGAAGAGCGCGTCCCGTCCGGGGAAGCGGACCTTGGCGAACCCGTACGCCGCGAAACTGCCGGTGAGCACCTGCAACGCCGTGATGACGACGCTGAGGAACAGCGAGTTCCTCAGGTAGGTGACCAGCGGGATGCGTTCCCAGATGCGGGTGTAGTTGTCCCAGTGGAACTCCTCGGGAATCCACTGGATCGGGATGGTGAAGACCTGGGAGTCGAGCTTCAGTGAGGAGGTCACCATCCACAGGAACGGAACCATGACGGCGAGCCCGAGGACGGTGAGCAGGACGTGCAGGGCGATCCGGCCGGCCACGGCGGGGGGCCGCCGGCGCGGCGTCCGGGGCCGGACGTGGGCGGCGCCGGTGGGGGAGCCGTCCCGGTGCTCCGGTGTGGTGGCGGTCGCGGTCATCGTTCTTTCCTCTGCTGAAGTCGGAACTGGACCACCGTGATGAGCAGGACGATCACGAACAGGACCATCGCGATGGCGGAGGAGTATCCGAAGCGGCCCTGCTCGATGCCCTCCCGGAAGATCAGCTGCGAGAGGACGAGGGTGGAGCGGCCTGGACCACCCTCGGTCATCACCTGGACCAGGTCGAAGATCTTGAAGCTGGAGATGGTCAGCATGATCAGGACGAAGAAGGTGGTGGGGCGCAGCGAGGGCAGCGTGATGTGCCAGAACCGCTGCCAGGGGGAGGCGCCGTCCATCTTGGCGGCCTCGTACAGCTCACCGGGGATGGTCTGCAACCCGGCCAGGTAGAGCACCATGTAGTAGCCCATGTCCCGCCAGACGCTGGTGATGATCAGCGCGGGCATGGCCCAGGTCGTCGAGGTCGTCCAGCCGGGCGGGCTGTCGACGCCGACCGCGCGCAGGAACTGGTTCACCGGGCCGGCGTCGGGGCTGAACAGCATGTTCCAGACCACTGCCACGGCGACCAGCGAGGTGATGTACGGGAAGAACAGCGCGGTACGGAAGAACCGCACCCCGCGCAGCTTGCGGTTGAGCAGGACGGCGAAGCCCAGGGCGGCGACGAGGGTGAGCGGCACGTGGCCGACGGCGTAGTAGGTGGTGTTGTACAGCGCAATCCAGAAGTTCTCGCTGTCCACCAGGCGGCGGAAGTTGTCCAGGCCCACCCACTCGGGCGTGCTGTAGGAGTTCCACTTCATGAAGGCGAGGGCCAGCGAGGCGACGACGGGCACCAGCGTGAGGGCCGCGAAGCCGATGAAGTTCGGCAGGATGAAACTCCAGCCGGCCAGCGTGTTGCGCCGGCGGAGCCTGCTGCGCGTCCGGGGGGTGGACGCGGATGCGGTGGTGGAGACCATGGTGGGTGCTCGTCCGGGGCCCGGACGTTCCTCCTTCCCTGAGGTGGACGGTGCCCCGGGGGCGATGGGCCCCCGGGGCACCCGGCGGTCAGTCGACCTCGGACTTGACCCGCTTGCCCATCTCGGCGATGCCGGCGTCCACGGACTTCTCGCCGCTCATGATCAGATCGTGCTCCTCGTTGAGGATGGTGTCGACGTCGGAGGACTTCTCGCTGACCGGCATCTCCAGCTTCACCTCGCCCGGCTGGAACGCCTTCTTCGCCACCTCGTCGTTGGCCATCCCGTCCACCCCGAAGTACAGGTCGAGAATCGCCTGGTCGGCGTAGGCCGGGAAGACCCCGATCTTCGCGATGGCCGCCGCGCCCTTCTCGCCCGATGCCCAGGTGACGAACTTCCGCGCCGCCTCGGCGTTGCGGGCCTTCTTGTTCACCCCGAACGCCGTCGGCGAGCCGAACGTGGTCGACCCACCCTCGGCGGCCTGCGGCAGCGGCGCCATGCCCCAGTCGACCTTGATCTTGCCGGCCTTCTTCTCGTCGATCAGCCGGGCGGCGTACCAGGTGCCCATCGGCAGCATCGCCGCCTTCTCCTCAGAGAACATGGAGTGGTAGGTGACCTTCTGGGTCTTGGCGGTGGCCCACTTCAAGGTCGCCCCCGACCGCTCCAGGTCGAGCGCGATGGTGTACTGCGGCTTCATGAAGGTGTAGTCACCGCCGAGTTGGTCGCCGCCGGTCTGGGCCGCCGCGACGGCCTGCACCACCGACCGCCAGATGTGCTGGTACGTCCCGTACACGGTGTCCGCGCCGCTGCCCTTGGTCGTCTTCTTCGCCAGGTCGGCGTACTCCTGCCAGGTGAGGCTGGTCAGGTCGGCGCCGGAGTTCGCCAGCAGCTTCTTGTTGTAGTAGAGCACCCAGAAGTCCTGGCGGTAGGGCAGGGCGAAGTAGTCGCCGTCGAGGTCGAAGGCGTCCAGGCCGCGGTACTTGCTCTTGTCGAGCTTGCCCACCTCGTCCTTGAGGGAGGCCAACTGCCCGCGGGTGCCGTACCGGGCGTAGTCGATGACGTTCTTCATGGTGATGACGTCGGTGGTGTCCCCACCGGCCAGCATGGTGGTGACCTTCTGCGGGTAGTCGTCGGCCAGGATGTCGACCGGCTGCACGTCGACATCCTTGTGCTCCGCCTCGTACGCCTCGACCAGGGCCTTGAACTCCGGCGTGGTGTCGTAGTTCCACAGCGCCACCGTCAGGATCGTCTTGCCGTCGGAGGTGGTGGCGGACTTCCCGCCGCTGCCGCAGCCGGTGGTGGCCAGCGCGATACCGGTGGCGATCGCCAGGGCCTGGGTGAACCTTCTCTTCACAAGGAACTCCTTCATCGGGGGATTCAAGCGCGACGACCGGGGGTAGTCGCCAGCGGATCAGGCGTGCAGGATCAGGGCCTCGGGGGTGACCTCGGCCCGGAGCGGTTCGGCGGCGATCCACCGGGACAGCTCGTCGAGGGTGTGGTCGGTCAGCCGCAGGATCTCCGAGCCGAGCGACCCCGCGATGTGCGGAGTGATCATGACGTTGGGCGCGTTACGCAGCGCGGCGTCCGCGGGCAGCGGCTCGGGTTCGGTGACGTCGAGGATCGCGAACAGTCGGCCCGATCGGCACTCCGCCGCGAGGGCCTCGGAATCGACCAGGCTGCCTCGGGCGGTGTTGATGACCGTCGCGTGGTCGGGCAGCAGCGCGAGTTCCGCCGCCCCGATCATGTGGTAGGTGCTGGGCAGCGCGGGGGCGTGCAGCGACAGGATCTCGCTGCGCGGCAGCAACTCGTGCAGGTCCACCAGGGTCGCGCCGGCCAGGGCGACCTCGGTGGGGTCGGCGTGCGGGTCCGCCACCAGACACTGCGCGGAGTCGAGACAGCCGAGGAGGTCGACGACCCGGCGACCGATCCGGGAGAAGCCGACCACGCCGACGGTCCGGCGGTAGTTCGACAGGTCCCCGTATCCGTCGCGGTGGCCCCAGCCCTGGTACGCCGCCTCCGGGTCGGCGGCGATGAACGGCGCCTTCTTGCCGGCGAAGATGATCGCGGCGAGGGTGTACTCGGCGACCGGGATGGCGTTGGCGTCCGCGGCGTTGGTGACCCGGATGCCGCGCCGCCAGACCTCGCTGGTGACCAGGGACCGGACGCTGCCGGCGGCGTGGAAGACGGCCCGTAGGGCGGGGGCTGCGGCGAGCCGTTCGGCGGTCAGCGTCGGAGTCCCCCAGGAGGTCACCAGCACCTCGACCACCGCCAGCCGGGCGCGGGCGGCCGGGGAGTCCAGGTCGTCCACCCAGATCGGGTCGGCCAGGGCCACCAGCTCGGCGAGCCGTGCCAGCCGTGCCTCGTCGAAGTGGGCGCGGAAGGAGTCCCGGTCCATCACGACGAGTGCCTGCTGCTTGGTCTGCACCGTCAATGTGTCTCCCCGGTTACGGATCGCTGGCCGACGCTCGACCGTCGCGGAGCCTTTGAATTCGTGTCGGTGACATGGATAACCTATTCCGAACACGGTCGCTACGAGCCGGTCTCGATCGATCCGAAACGTTCGTAAACGAACACAGTCTGGAGGACGACTCCATGCCGAGAGACCGGATGTTCAACCTCCAGCGCCGCGAGCGACTCATGGAGGAGCTGCGTCGCCACGGAGCGGTGCGGGTCAAGGAACTGGCCCGGACCCTCGGCGTCAGCGAGCTCACCGTGCGCCGCGACATCACCGCCCTGGCCGAGGAGAACCTGCTGACGAAGGTGCACGGCGGGGCGACGCTACCCACCCAGCTCGGGCCGGAGCCCCGGCGGCAACGCCCGGCGCCCACCCGCTTCACCATCGGCATGGTCGTGCCGTCGCTCGACTACTACTGGCCGTCGATCGTCACCGGCGCCCGCACCGCCGCCGCCTCCCTCGGCGTACACATCCAACTACGCGGATCCAGTTACGACCCGGAGGAAGACCGTCGGCAGATCACCCGACTCATCGAGTCGCAGCAGGTCCAAGGACTGCTGCTGGCACCCAGCCTGGAGGGCGACGGGGTCGACGAGATGATCGGCTGGATCGGGAACCTGCCCGTGCCGACGATCCTGGTGGAGCGGCAGACACCACGATGGACGCCCACCCTGCGCCAGCTGGAGTGGGTGCGCAGCGACCACTCGCTGGGCCTGGAGATGGCGGTGCGTCACCTGCACCAACACGGCCACCGCCGGATTGGACTGGTGCTCTCCAAGGGCAGCCCCACCTCCGCCCACCTGGCCCGCGGATGGGCGCTGGCCTGCGCCGACCTCGGCCTGCCCGACGACATGGTGATCCGGGAGGCGGTCGCGCTGGACGCACCGGGGCACCGGGAGATCATCGACAACATCCTGCGCCGGTGTCGGCAGTCACGCACCACGGCGCTGATCGTGCACGGCGACCCCGACGCGATGTCCATCGCCCAGTACTGCGCCGAGCAGCAGGTGTCGATCCCCGACGACCTCGCCCTGGTCTCGTACGACGACGAGGTCGCGCACCTGGCCGAGCCGGCCCTGACCGCGGTCCGGCCGCCGAAGAGCCAGGTGGGCCGGGTGGCGGTCGAGCTGATGGTGGGCCGGCTGCTGGAGGGCAGGCGCCGCTCCTCGCAGCGCGTGCTGATCACCCCCGAGCTGGTGATCCGGGAGTCCTCCACCCCCCGCCCGTCCCGCTGACCGGCGGTGGTGCCCCTGGCCCGCGAGCCTCAGCTTGAATTTCGACGGTCGGGCGTGGGCGGATGAGCGACAGGCTGACGTCAACGACAGCCGGGTGCCGCAGTGGTCCTCACCGAGTGACCCGCAAGTGGCCCGTTGCGCGGCACCTGCCGCTTGCATTCTCGACAGGTGCCACCGCGGCTCCGCGCGGGCGGCACCTGTCGAGAGGAGAGCACCATGCGCCGATCACTTCCGGTGCTTCTGTCCGTCGTACTGTCCACCGTGGCCGTGGTGGGTCTGCATTCCTCCGCCGCGACGGCCACGCCCGCCGCGGCGGATGCCACCGGGCGGGCCGCCGCGGCCTCGTCCGGGACGGTGGTGCACAGGTGGTTCACCGGCACGCTGGCCGCCGGGGCGACGACGAACGGTCGCTGGCGGAACGTCGTGACGGACCATGCCTTCCACGTCAGCCTCTCACCGGTCGGTGCGAGCACCTCGAACGCCTGCCGTTTCAAGGTCACCCGGGTCTGGAACGAGCAGCGTCCGGAGGGAAACAAAGACTTCTGGTACACCATCCAGAACATCGGTTCCATCGCCTGCGCGGCGAACGTCATGGTGTACATGATTCCTGGCGCGATCGTCAGGTCGACCGGCGGCATCGCGCCCGGCGGAACCAAGCAGTTCGTGGAAAGCGCCGTTGACGACTGGAAAATCTACCGGCTGGGCCTGTTGCCCTCCGGGTCCACGAGTAGCGATCCGTGCAAGCTGGAAGTCACTCGCGTCCGGTACACGCACCGCTTCCAGGGCGATGTCGCGACGGTCTTCGACGTGGCCTACGAGGTGAAGAATGTCGGCAGCATCACCTGCCAGGGTGATGTCGTGCTCGGCTCGACTCCGATCGAACACTCCTGGTCGATCGGCGCACTCGCCCCCAATTCACAGCGTACCGAGCACTGGAACAACGCTCCCGCGGCGACCGCGTTCGTGCCGGGGGTGCAGCCGGACCTCGGCTGCGAACTGGAACTGACCGGTTCCCACGACCTTCAGCTGATCGACAGCAGCAACGGCACCGCCGAACGGGAGGTCCACCTCACCGCCAAGAACGTCGACACGAAGACCTGCGACGGGAAATACACCCTCGCCTCCATCTGAGCACAACCCGTTGCGTGGCCCGGCGACCTCGCCGGGCCACCGCCCGTGGCGCGCGACGTCTGACCCGACCCGACGGTGAAACGGTCCGCACCTTGCGCTGGGCGACGCTTCCGCCCCGCGCTGATCAGGCTGTTGTCGGCTTCCGCGTCGGCTGAGGTGATCGCGGTCCTAACGATGGTCCCGTGTGGGGGGCGCCGGCAGGGACAGGGTCGACGTCAGGCCGTCCGGCCAGCGGACCGTGACCGTGTCCGCCGCCCCGTCCGGGCGTACCGTCACGGTGGGTAGCGCGTGCTGCGCCGCGTCCGCCCCCCGCAGGACGACCGCCGCCACGTACACCCCGCCCACGCGGGGCGGCTGCGTGGTGTGCAGCAGCGGCACCGCCACGTGCTCGCCGAGCGGGCAGGTGTGCCGCTCCCGGCGTACCTCGGCGGTGTCCAGCCCGACCAACCCCACCAGACAGGACACCAGCGGGCCGGCGGCCACCTCGACCCCCGGGAGGTCGGCGGGCGTACGGGCCTCGGGCGGCGCGTCACCGGCCACCGGCCAACCGCTGAACTCCAGCCGGGTCGCGGCGTCCAGCCCGACCGTCGAGTCGACCCGGACCGCCCGTACCTCCACCGCGCCGCGCAGCAGCGACCCCATGGTCAGCGTCGGACCGTGCCGCACCGCTCCTCGGCGGCCCGAGCCGTGGTCCGGACCGTGGTCGTCCTCCGTCGCGACCCAGTGCGCCCGGGCCCGCGACACGGCCCGACCCACGCCGTCCACCAGCTCACAGCCCAGCGCCTCGAAACCGTTGCGATGGGTGCGCCGACCCGCCCCGTCCACCACCGTCACCGAGTTGTCCGACGGGTCGCCGACCGCCGCCCCGACCAGCGGCGGCAGGGTGGCCGTCGAGTAGCCCAGTCGGGCGTACAACGGCGAGTCCGCCCGCTCGTCGTGCGGCACCGAATGGTCCGTGCCGTGGTTGACGATCCGCACCAGACCGTCGCGGCGGGTGCCGCTGACCAACCAGCCGGGCACCGGCAGTGCGGCGGCCACGTCGTCGCGTTCGACCGGCAGCGGCCCCTCGGCCTCCGTCCAGACCGGATGGTCGGCGGGCAGGGCCAGACCGAGCATCCCCTTGGCCGCCCAGTACGGCGAGCCGGGGCCGGAGTAGGACTGCGCCATCGCCGGCCACTCGCGGTGCCAGCCGAGCGTCAGCAACCCTCGCTCGTCCGGCACCCCGTTGGCCTCGAAGTGCGCCAGAATGCCGCTGCACGCGCGCCGGAGCACCCCGGGGGCCAGATCGCTGGTGCCGGTCATCGCGCCCACCCAGAACGGTGCGGCGGCGGCGAACCGGTAGCTGAGGCTGCGGCCCTGCAACAGCGGGGAGCCGTCCGCGCCGATCAGGGACACCGCGTCGTCGAGGAACCGGGCGAGCCGGGTGCGCCAGGAGCGGCGCAGCTCCTCTGGGCAGAACTCGCCGGCCAGCTCCGCCCAGAGCAGCGGGTAGACGTGCAGCGCCCACCCGCCGTAGTGGTCGTAGGCCCGCTCGGGTCCGTCGCTGTACCACCCGTGGGCACGGTACAGCGACTCGTGGACCCGTAGCCCGCGCTCCACGTCGTCGGCCGACCACGGGCCACCCACCGAACGCAGGAACGTCTCGACGACGATCTGGAACCACACCCAGTTGATCGGCGGGTACTCCTGTCCGACCACGGTGCCGAGCCAGGCCACGATCCGCTCGCGGTCACCGGGCGTCAGCAGATCCCACAGCCATGGCCGGCTCAGGTGCAGGCCCAGCGCGATCGAGCAGGCCTCGACCTTCGCCTGGTCGAGCCGGTCCGGACGCGGCCACGCGGTCGGCGAGGAGGGATCGGTGCCGGCCCGCAGCCCGTCGGCGTACCACTGGGCCAGTCCGTGCGGATCCGCGCCCGACTCGCCGCGCAGGCGGATCGCGGCCAGCAGGAACGACCGGGCGAACGCCTCCAGCGAGTCGCTGTCCCGGCCGTACGCGCTGGCGTGCCCCGGCAGGTCGATGCGCGCGTGGTCGACCGAGGCGTACGGCCGCAGGGCCAGCAGCATCCGGTCCGCCGAGGCGGCCCAGTGCGCCCGGGTGTAGCCGGTGAACGGGGACAGCCGCCGGTCATCGACGGTCATGCTGGCCTCCCGAGGCGGTCAGGGTGAACGAGCCGGCGGCCGCTGCCGGCGGTACGAGGACCAGCCGGTGGACGGCCGCACCCCAGACACCGCACAGCAGCGGATCGTCCACGACGTGCCGTTCGAGCCGGCCGGCACCGGCGTGCGGATCCCACGCCAGGGTGAGCACGCGCCCACCGAGGGAGCGGATGGCCAGCTCCCCGGCCTGGTGGGCGAGCGGCTCGCCGGCGATCACGTGGTGCAGTCGGACGTCGGCCGGGTCGTCGACCTGCCAGGTGTCGGTCACGGCGACCGTCCCCGTACGCCGGTCGACGCGTACCTGCCGCTGCCACGACCGGCAGCCGGCCTCCGGGGCGTACGCGCCGGCGAGGTCGAGCCGGGCGGTGTCGCCGTCCGGGCCGAGGTCGACGGTCATCGCCACGGCCCGGAACCCCGGCCCCGGGGACTGCCCGTGGCCGTTGACGACCGGCAGGTTGTGCCACTGGCTCTGGGTGACCCACTGCTCGTACCGCCGGGCGGTGAAGGAGATCGCCGTGTAGGTCGGCTGCCCGAGGTCGACCAGCACGGGCGCCCCGTCGAGCGCCACCAGGTAGGAGCCCACGTCGTTGTGGTTGTGGTTCTCGTCGTTGTGCCCGCCCTTGACCGCCACGCACAGCCCTCGGGTGGCGCCGGGGTGCTCGCGGCTGACCAGCACCTCGACCTCGGGCAGCCAGGACGTCGCGGGCAACGGCGCGGCAGCCGGCGACTGGGCGGCCCACGACCCGTCGGCGAGCCCGAGCACGGCCCTGCCCAGCCCGGCGTCGGCCGTCACCGCCGGCGTACCCGGGACGCGGTGGCTCGCCGCGTGCGCGACGACCTGTTGGTCGCCGGTGGCCCGACCCCACCGGTGCACCACGTGCCACGCCTGCCCGGCGTCGGGGCGGGCCGGGCCGTCGCCGACGTTGACGTACCACCCGTCGCCGAGCGCCATCCGGTGCGGGTACCGGGCCAGCTCGGGCAGGGGCGGCCAGTGCCACGGGTCCAGTAGCCCGTCGGTGGCCCGGTCGAGCAGGTCGAGGGCCTCGGCGAGCCGGGCCGGCCCGTTCCACCAGTAGGCGTACCCCTCGTCGCAGCCGCCGTCGGCGGGCAGGGCGGTGAGGTACCGGTCGAGGCCGTCGACGACGAGGTCGACCACCCGAGCCCGTACCGGTGCGTCGTCGACCAGGAACAGGGCGGTCGCGAGGAGGTGACCGTGGATCCACGGGTTCCAGTTGTGCAGGTGCCCGTCCAGGCCGAGCCAGTGCCACTCCCGGCTGCCCAGGAACGGCTCGACCACCCGCAACCGGGCCTCCCGACGCATCCGGTCGCGCAGTCCGGGCACCCGGGCGTCGAGGCCCGGCGCCAGCAGCAGGTCGGCCCAGGCCAGCACGGCGACCGTCTCGGCGGCGCCGAGGTCGAGGTAGGGGTGGTCGAGGTCGGGCACCACCTGCCCGCGCTCGGCGGCGAAGGTGTCGTGCGCCGCCCAGCACCAGGTGGTCTGCTCGCAGAGCGCCAGCAGGCCGTCCGCCGCCTCGTCCAGGTACGGCTGCCCGGCGAGCGCGGCGGCCAGCACCGCCACGGAGGTACGCCGGCGCAGCTCGCCGGCCGGCTCCTCGTAGGCGGTGCGGTTGCCGTCGCGCCAGTAGCGCGCGTAGTCGGACAGCCGCAGTTGCGGCCACGGCTCGCGTCGGTCCCTGTCGGCCCGCTCGATGATCGCGTGAACGGTCACCTCGTCCACCTGGGACCAGGCCCGCCGGTCACCGGGCGGGGGCAGCCCGATGGCCTTGCGCCCCCGGGCGAGGGCAGCTTCCCGGGCATCGGCGCCGAGCAGTTCCCAGCGGCGGGCGAGCAACCCCCGGTCAGCCACGGTCGTCCTCCCCGATGAGGCGGGTGAGGGTCGCCGCCTCGTCGGCGACGCGGTCGGCGTCGTCGTCGACCACGAACTCCAGCAGGGTGTCGTGCTGGCGTCCGGTTCCACGCAGCAGGGTGAACACGTCGCGCCAGAGCCGGTCGCGGGCCGCCAGCGGCAGGCGTTCCTGCCGGGGCCACCAGGAGAACACGTGCACCGTGTCGACCCAGGGCAGCACCTGCCGCAGGTCGTCGAGGGCGTCGGCGTCGGCGAGCCCCACGTTCGGCTGCCAGTACGTGCGCACGCCGGGATGCCCGACGTCGGCGAGCAGGTCCAGCGTCGACCCGACGGTGTCGGTCAGTGTGCCGGAGTGGTACTCGAAGGCCAGCTCGATCCCGGCGTCGCTGGCCTGCCGTGCCGCGGCCCGGGTCTCGTGGACCACCGCCCGGCGCTGCTCGACGGTGGCCGCCGCGGAGCCGACGGTGCCGGCCCAGATCCGGATCCGCGGGGCGCCGAGCGCGACCGCGCTGGACAGCACGGCGGTGAAGTCCTCGGCGGTGTGCGGGCCGGCGCGGAAGTAGGAGCCGTAGGAGGCGACCCGGATGCCCCGGTCGAGGCCCTCGGCGCGTACCCGGGCCGCCGTCACGCGGTCACCCGGCGGGACGTGCACGTCGGCTCCCCACTCGACGCAGGACAGCCGGGCGGCGGCGGTGACGTCCAGCACCGCCGACGCGGGCAGGTGTCGCAGGGTCACCGAGCAGATGCCGGGGGACAGGGGCCGGTTCACTGGTGGCACGCTCGCCCTCTCGACAGACGGGGTGGGGTAAGCGCTTTCCGACCCTAGGTCAACCGGCGGCACGGAGCAAGGGACCGCGCGTCGGCCGTGGTGCCGTACACCACCCAACGATCCCGCCACCGCACCACCGTGGGGTCCTTGACCGACACCACGGGGTGCGCCGCGGCCGGCTGGGGGCCGATCAGCACCTCACTGCGGCGCCAGGTCAGCCCGGCCCGGGAGGTGAGGGACCGGTCGGTGGTCGTCGATCTCCCGGGGGTCATGTGTCGAGCCTCCTCGTCGCCACGGCATCTGCCTCGGCTCAGGGTCCTCGGCCCCTTGTGGGAGCCTTCGATCGTCCCTTAGTTTGTTTGGTATCCAGACCAACTACTCACTCTAGCCGTGTGCGTCCTCTCGACACCGCCCTTCTCGAAGGGGAACCGATGACATCTCCGAACTCCGGCGCGGGAGCCTCGCGCCGTTCCTTCCTCGGCCTCGCGAGCCTGGGCGCGGCGGCGGTCGCCGGTGGTCCGCTGCTGGCCGGGTGCAGCGAGAAACCCGCCGGTTCCGGCGCCGCGCAGAACCTGGACAAGTTCGCCGACCTCCTGCCGGCGCGGAAGGATCTGGCGTTGAACCTCACGCCGGACGTCAAGGGCACCCGCCCCGTCCCGGACGGATACACGAAGTACCCCGGGACGCTGGTCGACGCGATCACCGACAAGCCGGGCACCAGCGGAGCGCAGGTCACCGCGATGACCCCGGCCTGGGGGCCGGCCCCGCCCGGGGTCGCCCAGAGCGCCTACCTGCAGGCGGTGAACGCGGAACTGGGTACGCCGGTGAACTTCACCGTCCAGGACGGCACCACCTACGCCGACAAGCTCAACGCCATGCTCGGTGCCCGGGACGTGCCCGATCTGCTCTGCGTGCCGGGCTGGGAGGTGGAGAAGATCCCGCGCTTCTCCGAGGCGGCCAAGGCCATCTTCGAGGACCTCACCGACCACCTCAAGGGTGACGCCGTCAACGCGTACCCCATGCTGGCCACCTTCCCGACCGGGGCGTGGCGCCACGCGATCTGGAACGAACGGCTGATGGCCGTGCCCAACCCCACCGACGGGCCGTTCCCCTGGGCACTGTTCGCCCGCAAGGACATGCTCGACGATCGGGGCCTGGCCATCCCGAAGAACCTCGACGAACTGCTCACCATGGCCAAGCAGGTCACCGACCCGGCCAAGAAGGTGTGGGCGTTCAGCGACATCTTCGCCATGATCCAGATGTTCCACAAGGCGCCCGGTTCCAAGGGCGGGTGGCGGCTGAAGTCCGACGGGACGCCGGAGTTCAAGTACGAGACCCCGGAGTTCCGGCAGGCACTGGAGGTGATGGCCAAGATCTACAAGGACGGTCTGGTCCACCCCGATCTCGTCGCCAGCAAGGGCGCGGACGCCGGCCAGCTGTTCGCGAAGAGTGGCCAGGTCGTCTTCCACCAGACCGGCACCGGCTTCTGGCAGGGCGCCCAGGCCGAGCACCAGAAGGTCAACGCCAAGCTCAACATCCAGGCGGTGCCGATCTTCTCCGCCACCGGCGGCGACCCCCTCGTCTGGGGCGACGACGAGCCGATCTCCTACACCTTCGTCAAGAAGGGCCTCGGCAAGGACCGGGTTGAGGAACTGCTGCGGATCATCAACTGGTGCTCCGCGCCGCTGGGCACCCAGGAGGCGCAGCTGCGCGACTACGGGGTGGAGGGCAAGCACCACACCCGGACGCCGAACGGGCCGTCCAAAACCGATCTGGCGTTCAAGGAGATCGCCAACCAGTACTTCTTCATCAGCGGCCGCAACCCCACCATCGGGCCGTACCCCGACACCCCCAACTACGTCCAGGACCTCCTGACGTACTCCAACGACATGGTCAAGTACCTGGAGAAGGACCCCTGGGACGGGGTGAAGCTGGAAATGCCGGCCACGTACAAGGCCAACCAGGTGCCGGTCGAGGACAAGTTCACCGACGTCCTGCGCGGGCGCCGGCCGCTGTCCGACGTCGACGCCATCGTGGCGGAGTGGAAGGCCAACGGGGGTGAGGAGGCGAGGCGACTGCTCGCCCAGTCGCTGCCCAAGGCCGCCCGATGACCACACGCAACACCACCGTCGCGGCCGGGTCCGACCGGACCCGGCCCGACGCGTCGACCACGCCGGTGCCGGCCCCCCGCCGCACCGGCCGCCGCCTGTCGCTGCGGGCCCGGCTGCGCCGCGACTGGCAGCTGCTGGCCATGGTCGCGCCCGGCTTCGTGATCCTGCTGGTCTTCAGCTACGTGCCGATCCTCGGCAATGTCATCGCCTTCCAGGACTACAACCCCTACCTCGGGGACAACCCCCTCCAGGCGTTCGTCAACAGCAACTGGATCGGGTTCGGGCAGTTTCAGCTGCTCTTCGAGGACCCGGCGTTCTGGGACGCGTTCCGCAACACCCTGGCGATCACCGCGTTCCAGTTGGTCTTCTTCTTTCCGCTGCCGATCGTCCTGGCGATCATGCTGCACAACCTGCTCTCCAGCCGGCTGCGCGGCTTCATCCAGACCGTCGTGTACCTGCCGCACTTCTTCAGCTGGGTGCTGGTCGTCAGCTTCTTCGTCGCCATGCTCGGTGGCGCCGGTCTGCTGGCCCAGACCATGCGCGAGGCCGGGATGCAGCCGTGGAACATCATGACCAACCCGGACACGTTCATCATCCTGGTCACCGCCGAGGCGGTGTGGAAGGACATCGGCTGGGGCACCATCGTGTTCCTCGCCGCCCTCTCCACCATCGACCAGAACCTCTACGAGGCCGCGGCGGCCGACGGTGCCGGGCGGTGGCGGCGGCTGTGGCACATCACCCTGCCCGGCCTGCGGCCGGTGATCGTGCTGCTGCTCATCCTGCGTCTGGGCGACGCGCTCTCCGTCGGCTTCGAGCAGTTCCTCCTGCAGCGCGACGCCGTCGGCCGGCAGGCGTCGGAGGTGCTCGACACCTTCGTGTACCACTTCTCCATCGCCACCGGGAACTACGGGTACGGCGCGGCGGCCGGCCTGTTCAAGGCTGCCATCGGGCTCTGCCTGATCCTGGCCGCCAACCGGGTCGCGCACATGCTCGGCGAACGAGGGATCTACTCAAGGTCATGACCGACACCGTCGTGCAGCAGTCACCCACGCGCCGCGGCCGCCGGCCGGTGTGGGAGGAGAACCCGACCGCGATCGGCCAGGGCTTCAAGGCCGTCCTGCTCGGCCTGCTGGTGCTCAGCGTGCTCTTCCCGCTCTGGGTGATCCTGGTGACCAGCCTCTCCTCCCGCGAGACCATAGCCGAGGCCGGCGGCCTCGTGGTCGTCCCCAAGGGCATCGACACCTCCGCGTACGCGACGATCTTCGCCGGTGGGGCGGTCACCCGGGCACTGTGGGTCAGCACCCTGGTCACCGTCATCGGCACCGCCGTGGCGCTGACCGTCACCGTGCTCGCCGCCTACGGCCTGTCCCAACCCCGGTCGCTCGGCTACCGCTGGCTGCTCGCGTACTTCCTGCTGCCGTTCCTGATCTACCCGCCCCTGGTGCCCAGGTACCTCGTGGTGACCGGGCTCGGGCTCAAGGACACCATCTGGGCGCTGATCCTGCCGCCGGCGATCAGCGTGTTCAACCTGGTCGTCGTGCGCGGCTTCTTCCAGGGCATCCCGCAGGAACTGCTCGACAGCGCCCGCATCGACGGCGCCAGCGACTTCCGCACCCTGGCCCGGATCGTGCTGCCGCTGTCCCGTGCGGTGATCGCCGTCGTCGGCCTCTTCTACGCGGTCAGCTACTGGAACGTCTGGTTCGACGCGCTGCTGTTCATGGACCGCAACGACATGTATCCGATCCAGCGGGTACTGCAGAGCTACCTGCTGGCCGGGCAGGCACCGCACACCTCCGGCGGCACCACCGGCGTCACCATGCCTCCCACCGAATCGATCAAGATGGCGGTCGTCGTCCTCACCGTCGCGCCGATCGTCGCCGTCTACCCCTTCATCCAGCGGCACTTCGTCAAGGGAGTCCTGATCGGCGCCGTGAAGGGCTGATCGCCGCTCCCGCGGGCACGGTCCGTGGGAGGACCAGCTCACGACAGGAGGACACCGTGCGGGCCACACAACTGGTGCCGCTGGGGCGCACCGAGGTACGCGTGACCCGGCTCGGTCTGGGACTCGCCCCGATCGGCGGGATGTTCACCAGCGTCGGCGACGAGACGGCCCGGGCCACCGTGGCGGCGGCCTGGCGGCTCGGGCTGCGCTACTTCGACACCGCACCGCTGTACGGCTGCGGACTGTCCGAACGTCGGGCCGGCGCGGTGCTCGCCGGCCGGCCCCGGGCGGAGTTCACCCTGTCCACCAAGGTCGGCCGGCTGCTGGTCCCCGGCGAGGGCCGGGGCCAGGAATTCTGGGCCGAGCCGAGCGGTCTCGTCCCGACGTTCGACTTCTCCGCGGCCGGCGTACGACGCTCGTACGCCGAGAGCCTGGAGCGGCTCGGTCTGGACCGGATCGACATCGCCTACCTGCACGACCCGGACGACCACGTCGGCGAGGCGATCACCGAGGCGTACCCGGAGCTGGCGCGGCTGCGCGCGGCCGGTGAGATCGGCGCGGTCGGCGCGGGCATGAACCAGGCGCCGGTGCTGACCGACCTGGTCCGGGCCGTCGACCTCGACTGCGTCATGCTGGCCGGGCGGTACACCCTGCTCGACCAGTCCGGGCTGGACACCCTGCTGCCACTGTGCCGGGACCGGGGCGTGGCGGTGATCGCCGCGGGCGTCTACAACTCGGGTCTGCTCGCCGACCCGCGACCCGGCGCCCCCTACGACTACGCTCCCGCCGACCGGGCACTGCTCGAGCGGGCCAGCGCGGTCCGCGCGGTCTGTGACCGGTACGGGGTGCCGTTGCGGGCCGCGGCGATCCAGTTCCCCCTCGGGCATCCGGCGGTCACCGGTGTGGTGGTCGGTGCCCGTGACCCGGATCAGGTCGCGGACAACCTCGCGATGTTCGAGTGGGACATCCCCGGTGAACTCTGGGCCGACCTCAAACGGGTTGGTCTCCTGCCGGAGGAGGTGCCTACTCTATGATCATCGACGGCCACCATCTGGCGCGGCTCCCCGCCGACGAGCCGTCGGCCCGGCTGGGCCGCACCGCCGTCCGTGCCCGTCCACTGGAGGTTGGTTCGTGAGACTGATGCGGGTGGGCCCGGTGGGCGCGGAGCGCCCGGTCCTGTGGGCCGAGGGCCGCCATCTGGATCTGACCCCGGTCACCGACGACATCGGCCCGGCGTTCTTCGCCGCCGACGGACTGCGCCGCGTCGCCGAGGCCACCGACCTGCCGGAGATCGACATCACCGGCCAGCGGATCGGGTCGCCGATCGCCCGGCCGGGGGTGATCCTCTGTGTGGGACAGAACTACGCCGCGCACGCCGCCGAGTCGGGGGCGCCGCCACCGGTCACCCCCATCGTCTTCTACAAGGCCCCCAACACGGTGGTCGGCCCGTACGACGACGTGCTCATCCCTCGCGGCTCGGTCAAGACCGACTGGGAGGTGGAACTCGGCGTGGTGATCGGCCGCCGGGCCCGCTACCTCTCCTCGCCGGCGGAGGCCCTCGCCCACGTCGCCGGTTTCGTCTGCGCCAACGACGTCTCCGAACGCGACTTCCAGCTCGACCACTCCGGCGGTCAGTGGTCCAAGGGCAAGTCCTGCGAGACCTTCCAACCCCTCGGGCCGTGGCTGGTGACCCCCGACGAGGTCGCCGACCCGCAGGCGCTGGGCCTGCGGTCCTGGGTCAACGGCGAGCCCCGGCAGGACTGGACCACCGCGGACATGGTCTTCGAGGTGGCCCACCTCGTCTGGCACCTGTCGCAGTACACCGTCCTGGACCCGGGCGACCTGCTCAACACCGGCACCCCGCCGGGGGTGGCCCTGTCCGGGCGCTTCCCCTACCTGCGACCGGGTGACGTCATGGAGGTCGAGGTCGACGGTCTCGGCCGGCAGCGCAGCACGCTGCGGAGCGCCTGATGGCCGCCGCCGAGCCCGGCCCGGCCCGGCGTCGGCCGGGACCGTCGGCGCGCAAGGAGGACGAGCGTGCGGTGTGACGGGCTGGTCGCGGTGGTCACCGGTGGCGGTTCCGGGATCGGCCGCGCCTGCACCGAGGCGCTGCTGGCCGCCGGTGCCCGGGTCGGGGTGCTGGACCTGGACCCGTCCGCGGCGCCACGTGACCCGGGGGTCCACCCGGTGCGCGCCGACGTCGCCGACCGGGCGGCGGTCACCGCCGCTGTGGACGCGGTGGCGGAGGCTTTCGGCGGCCTGGACATCGTGATCAACAACGCCGGCATCTCGGCGGTTGGCACCATCGAGGAGAACGACGACGAGCAGTGGGCGCGCGTCCTGGACGTCAACGTCACCGGGGTGGCCCGCACCACCACCGCGGCGCTGCGGTACCTGCGCCGCTCCTCGCACCCCGCGATCGTCAACGTCTCGTCCGTCGCCGCCGCCGCCGGGTTGCCCCGCCGCGCCCTCTACTCCGCCTCCAAGGGTGCCGTCCACGCGCTGACCCTGGCGATGGCCGCCGACCTGGTGGGCGAGGGTATCCGGGTCAACTGCGTGGCCCCCGGCACCGTGGACACCCCCTGGGTGGCGCGGCTGCTCGCCGCTGCCCCCGACCCCCAGGCCGAACGAGGGCGGCTCGCCGCCCGCCAACCCACCGGCCGGCTGGTCACCGCCGGAGAGGTGGCGGCGGCCGTGGTCTACCTCGCCTCGCCGGCGGCCGGCGCGGTCACCGGGACGGCGCTGGCCGTCGACGGCGGGTTGGCGGGCCTGCGGATGCCGGCCCGCCACTGACCGGCATCGGGATCACCCGTCGATACTGCCGAAGAAGATCTCGTGCCCCGGGCCCCGGACGAAGACGACGGAACCGGCGGCGGCCAGCGGCGCGGAGGTGGCCCGAGGAGCCCCGGCCACGACACGCCAGGCGGACCAGGCTTCGGCCGGCACGTCGTAGCGGATGGTGTGCAGCAGGTCACCGCGGGCGCGGACCGTCAGGTAAAGGGTGCCGTCGTGGGCGCTGGAGGTCGGTGCGGACGCCGTCGCCGGGGTGCCCGGGACGGTCGTCCAGGAGGCCCAGTTCCCGGCGTCCAGGGTGTAGCGGGTGACCCGGAGCGTGTCCCCGCTGCCGCGCACCGCCAGGTGCAGGTGACCGTAGAGAACGGCGGCGGTGGGAGCGGACGTCGCCTGCGGCACGCCGGGCACGGTGCCCCAGCCGGACCAGGAGTCGGTCGTCAACGTGTAGCGGACGGTGCGCAGCGTGCCGCCGGCGCCCTGGACGAACACGTGCAGATCGCCGCCGTAGACGGCGGTCGCGGGCGCTGACTCCGCTCCCGCCGAGCCGGGCACCGTCACCCAACCCGACCAGGTGCCGGTCATCAGGTTGTACCGGATGGCACGGACGTGACCGGTGGCGGTGCGGACGAAGACGCGCAGATCGCCGCCGTACACCACGGCCGACGGTGCGTCCCTCGCCACCGGCCAGCCCGGGACCTGCGTCCAGTCCGACCAGGTCTGGGTGGTCAGCGAGTAGCGGATCGTCCGGACGTGACCCCGGCTCGTGGTGGTGAACAGCCAGCGGTCGCCGCCATAGACCGTTGTCGCAGGCGCAGTCCCGGGACGGGCGGGCCCCGGCACCAGTGACCAGGGCTCCGCCGATGCGGCCCGGCGCGGCCCGTCAGCCGCGCGGGCGGACGCGGCAGGCCCGGCGACACCGCCGAGAAGAAGGACGACAACGAGTGCGAGCACGCGGTGCAGCGGTCTCGCTGACGGGGTGCCGGGCATCTGGGCTCCCTGGTGTAGTGGGGCGGGGGACGGTGACGCTGCGTCCCTCCGAGGCTTCCACGCCGGCCCTCACCGTGCTGCCCCGTGCGTAAAGACGCAACTCGTGCTGAGCCGTGTACGTCGTGGCGCCGCCCGGGTTGCCGTATCGTGCCCGTACCGTTGCCGGCACGCCCCCGGACGGCTCCCGATCGGCTGGTACGGTCGCCAGGTGATCGTCGAAGAACACTGGTGGAATGGGGACGCCACGCCTCGGGGGCGCCGTGATGTGTACATCCGTACCGACGGGCGACGCTGGGAGGTCCAGGCGCAGATCGGTGGCGCGCAGGGCCGTTCCGAGGTGATGGAGTGCGGCAGCCGCAGCTCGGCGAGCATCCTCGCCGACTCGTGGCGGGCCGGCGGACAGGGCTGGCGCGAGCTGCGCCGCTCGGCGTAGGGTACGCGCCGCGGGCGGCACGGCCGTACCGTCGCCGAAGGGGAGGATCGGATGACCGTCGACCTCGCTGGGCTGCCACCGCTGGCCTGGGTGCCGCGCGACGGCGAGGGCGCCTACCACGCAGAACGCGGTGAGCTGCTGCTCGTGGCGGACGCCGGCGTCGACTGGACAAACGACTCCCTGGGCGGTGGGCGGCAGCACCGGGCCGCCGCGCTGAGCTTCCCGGCTCCCGCCGAGTTCAACCTCGTCGCGCGGATCCGCGTGGACCCGCCGCGGACGACGTTCGACGCGGGCGCGCTGGCCGTCTGGGTCGACGAGGACCACTGGGCGAAGGTCTGTTTCGAGTGGTCGCCGGCGGGCCAGGCCATGGTGGTCAGCGTCGTGACGAACGACTGGTCCGACGACTGCAACTCCAGCGTGGTGACGGCGGCCGAGGTGTGGCTGCGGATCACCCGGACGGGGCCGGCGTGGGCCTTTCACGCCTCGTCCGACGGCGTCGACTGGCAGTTCGTCCGACTGTTCCGGTTGGCCTCCCGCCAGGACGCCCGCGTGGGCTTCCTGGCCCAGGCCCCGCTCGGTGACCGGTGCGTCGTCCGATTCGACCAGATCCGGCTCACCGGGACGGCACCGGCCGATCTGCGGGACGGTTCCTGACACGCGTGGCACCGCCCGACACCACGCCGGTGGCGAGGCGGATGCGACCCTGCTTGGTGTGCACCTGCGCCAGGTCGGGGCACCGTTTAGCGATCACCACCGTTGCGGCCACCCCGCCAGCACGTCCGCCACGTCCAACAGGTCCCGCTGCGGGTCCGGTGCGGGCCGCGGCACCGCCGCCGGGGTACGCCCGAACCGGGGGGCCGGCGCGGGCTGCAGCTGCTCGCCGACGGTGACGAAGGTGCCCCGGGCGGCGTTGTGCGGATGGCGGTGCGCCTCGGTGGGCGAGAGCACCGGCGCCACGCAGGCGTCGAGGTCGGCAAAGACCTCCTCCCACTCGTCCCGGGTACGTTCGGCGAACCGCTCGGTGAACCGGCGGCGCAGCCGCGGCCAGCCGCTCGGGTCGTACTGGGCGGGCAGGCCCTCGTCGGCCAGGTCGAGGCCAGCCAGCAGCGCCGCGTAGAACGTCGGTTCCAACGCGCCGACGGCGACGAACCTGCCGTCGGCGGTGCGGTAGGTGTCGTAGAACGGTGCCCCACCGTCGAGCAGGTTGCCGCCACGCGACGCGGGCCACGACCCGGCGCCGATCATGCCGTGCAGGAACGCGGTGAGCAGCGCCGACCCGTCGACCATCGCGGCGTCGACGACCTGACCGACGCCGGACCGTTCCCGCTCCAGCAAGGCGGCCAGCACGCCGACGGCGAGCAGCATCCCGCCACCGGCGAAGTCACCGAGCAGGTTCAGCGGGGCGTGTGGGCGTTCCCCGGCACGGCCCAGTGGCTCCAGTGCCCCGGCCAGCGCGATGTAGTCGATGTCGTGCCCGGCCCGGACAGCCCTCGGGCCGTCCTGACCCCATCCGGTCATCCGCGCGTACACCAGGCGGGGGTTACGCTCCCGGCAGGTGTCCGGCCCGACACCGAGCCGCTCGGCCACCCCCGGCCGGTACCCTTCGACCAGCACGTCGGCGCGCTCCACCAGGCGCAGCAGGTCGGTCACCCCGTCGGGGGACCGCAGATCCAGGGCGACGATCCGCCGGCCGCGCTGCAACGGCCCGGTCGCCGGTGGGGCGAGCCGGCCGGCGGCGGGGCCGCCGGGTCGGTCGACGCGGACCACGTCGGCACCGAGGTCGGCCAGCATCATGCAGCCGAACGGTGCCGGCGCGAGACCGGCCAACTCGACGACGCGTACGCCGGCCAGCGGCCCGCCGCGCCGGTCGGTCGCGCCCTCGGCCGGGCGATCGTCCTGATCATTCCGCTGGTTGCCGCAGCCCGGCCCGTCGTCGACCACGATCGCAGTCTGGCCGATCCGCCACCCCACGTCGCCCCCACCCCACCGCCCGCGGAGGCTGATGCGGCGGCCTTACTGGGGGGGTAGACGGGCGTCGAGGAATTTCCGGACGGCCAGCACCCGACGGTTGTCGGTCGGCGACACCGGCAGCTGCAGTTTGCTGACCGGCGGACCGCCCCGGGCGCCCGACGTCCGGGCACCCGGGGCGGTCCGGGCGGGTGCCCGGACGCCGCGGTGGGCTAGCTCAGCAGGAAGACGCTGCCGCGTCCGGCCAGGGCGCCCACCGTCAGCCGTCCGCGTTCGTGCCGCAGGTACGCGCCCGGGTCGGCGGCGAGCTGGACCGCGACGCCGCCCCTGCCCTGGGGCACCCGGCGGAAGCTCGCCGAGGCGGCCTCGGCGCTGCCGGCCGTCACCGGATCGATCCGGACCACGCCGTCGACAACCCGGACGTACCGGTCGGGGAAGTTGACCGACTGAATCGACTCGGTGTCCCCGCCGGCCAGGCCGGGCCCGAACCGGAACTGGCTGTCGGCCAGCTGACGGACTCCGGTGTCCACCCGCAGCACGTACTCGTAGTGGCGCAGGAACGCGTGGGGCGCGTCGGCGGGGGAGAGGCGCACGATCGGGCCGCCCTCGCCGACCGGCACCCCGAACAGCGGGGTGCCGTCGGAGTGCCAGTACAGCTTCTGCACCCGGGTGTGCCGGTTCGGGTCGTACAGCGGGTCGCCGGTGATGTCCCGGTAGTCGCGGGCGTGGTAGACCAGCACGTCGGTCACCCCGTCCTCGGCGACGGTGAACGAGTTGTGCCCGGGCCCGTAGCGCCTGGTCGGTTCGTGGGTGGCGAAGACCGGTTCCGGCGTCTTCACCCACGAGGCGTTGTCGAGCAGGTCCGCCTCGGCGTCGGCGGTCAGCAACCCCATGCAGTAGCGGGAGTCGGTCGCGCTGGCGGAGAAGGTCATGAAGACCCGCCCGTTGCGGATGAGCACGGCCGGGCCCTCGTTGACCGTGAAACCCTGCTTCTCCCAGCTCCGGGTCGGGGTGGCGATGCGCACCGGCTTGGTCCGGATAGACCAGGGGGTGTCCATCTCCGAGATGTACAGGTTCGTGCCGGCCAGCTCCGGTTCGGCCTGCGCCCACACCAGGTACCGGCGGCCCCGGTGAGCGAAGGTCGTCGCGTCCAGGGAGAAGTCCTCCCACTCGGTGGCGATCTGGCCGCGCAGCCGCCAGCCGGCCGGGTCCCGGGGGTCGGCCAGCGCGGACTCCAGCACGTACATGCGGATGCGGAAGACGTTGTCGGAGTCTCCGGCCGCGAAGTAGATGTACCAGCGCCCGTCGATGCGGTGCAGTTCGGGAGCCCAGATGTGCCCGCCCATCTTTCCGCTCGTCGGTCGCCGCCAGATGACCGACTCGGTGGCGGTGGCGAGGCCGGCGATGGTGGGCGCACCCCGCACGACGATCCGGTCGTACTCGGGCACCGAGCCGGTGAAGTAGTACGTGCCCTCCACCGGCAGGGTGACGAACGGGTCGGCCCGCTGCCGGATCAGCGGGTCGACGGTGGTGACGCCGTAGACCTCGGCGTCGGGGCGGACGGGCACCGGCCGGGG
>NZ_SMJY01000110.1:0-20317 GCF_004348355.1 Micromonospora sp. KC721
AACATCCCCCGCTCCCCTCATCGACCGTCACGGCGGTGGCCGTCGACCGGCCCCGCAGTGATCGGCGTCAACTATCCCAAGGCGGTTCGCGTCCGGCACGGCGGGTCGGGTGGTCCATTCAGCCTCCCGGGCGGAGCCCATCGGCGCTAGGCTGGCCGGGCATGAGCGAAGCGAGTGACCTGCCGGCCCGCGCCGACGCCGTGGTCGTCGGCGCCGGCCACAACGGGCTGGTCTGCGCCACCCTGCTGGCCCGCGCCGGTCTGACGGTGCTGGTGCTGGAGGCCGCCGACGTGATCGGCGGGGCCACCCGCACCGAGAACCCGTTCCCGAAGGTGCCCGGGCTGCGCCACTCCACCGGGTCGTACCTGCTCGGGCTGATGCCGCCGGAACTGCTCGCCACGCTCGACGTGCGCATCCCGGTGCTGCGCCGCGACCCGCACTACTTCCTGCCCACCCCGGGCGGCCCCGGCGCGCCGTACCTGCTCTTCGGCAGCGACACCGCAGCCACCCGGCGGCAGCTCGCCCAGATGTTCTCCCCCGCCGACGTGGCCGCCGACGACGCGCTCCAGGCCGAACTGGCCGCGCTGCGCGCGGACCTGGCTCCGGCCTGGCTGGCCGAGCCGCTACCGGTGCACGAGACCGCCGAACGCTACGTCCGCCCCGCCCTGCGACAGGTCTTCGTCGATCTGGTCCACGGCTCGGTCGCCGACCACCTGGCCCGCTTCGAGTTCCGCTCCGAGCTGCTGGTCAGCATGTACGCCGTGACCGACGGGCTGTCCGGCGTCAACGCCGGCCCGGACGACCCCGGCACCGGGCACAACTTCCTGGTGCACAACATGTGCCGGCTGCCCGGCTCGGACGGCACCTGGATGATCGCCGAGGGCGGCATGGGCACGGTGTCCCGGGTCTTCGCCGACGCCGCCCGCGCCGCCGGCGCCGACATCCGCACCGGTACGCCGGTCACCGCGATCACCCTCGACGGCGGGGCGGCCAGCGGGGTGGTGCTCGCCGACGGCCGGCAGGTCGCCACCACCGTGGTGGTGGGGGCCTGCGACCCGTACCGGCTGATCGGGCTGCTGCCCGACGGCGCGCTCCCGGCGGGGCTCGGCACGCGGATGGCGGCGGTCCGCCGCCCCGGCACCACCCTCAAGCTCAACCTGGCGCTGACCGGGCTACCCCGGTTCTCCTGCCTGCCGGCCGGGGCACCGAGCCCGTTCGGCTCCACCATCCACCTGCTGCCCGGCTCCTCCTCGCTGGTCGACGGCGGCGGCGCGGCACCGATGGCGGCGCTGCGCGCGATGTGGGCGGACGTGCGGGCCGGCCGACTGCCGGCGGAGCCGACCATCGAGTGGTACCTGCACACCACCGTCGACCCGTCGCTGGCCGACGACGCCGGGCACCACTCGTCGGCGTTGTTCGTCCAGTCGGTCCCCTACGAACTGGCCGACACCACCTGGGAGGAGGCGCTGCCCGGGTACGTCTCCCGGCTGGTCGAGATCTGCGAACGGTACGCCCCGGGCACCGCCGACCTGATCGCCGACGCGGTGCCGCTGCCCCCGCCCGGCATCGAGCGGCACTTCGGCATCACCGGCGGGCACATCCACCACGTCGACAACACCGTGTCGTTCACCGACCGGATGCCGTACGCCACCGGCGTCGACGGCGTCTACGCGGGCAGCGCCGGCTGCCACCCGGCCGGCAGCGTCATCGGGGCCGCCGGCCACAACGCCGCCCAGCGGATCCTCGCCGACCTGGGCCGCTGACCTCCCGTCAGCCGGCCGCCCCGCCAGCGGGGGCCGGCGTGTTCGCGTCGGCGCGGTGGGCGCGGATCTTGTGGCCGACGCTGGTCAGGCACCGGCCGCTGGACAGGTCGAACTTCCAACCGTGCAGCTGGCAGGTGAGCTGGTCACCCTCGACGATGCCGAACCGGGTCAGGTCCGCCTTCAGGTGCGGGCAGCGGCGCTGCACCACCCAGTCGCCGAGGGTGATGTCCTCGGCGTCACTGACCCGCTCGTGCTCGTCGTACCAGCCCTCGGCGTACTGGAGGCGCTCGGTGGAGAGGCACTTGAAGAACGCGTAGACGAACTCGTTGTACTGGCCGATCCGGGCCGCCGAGAAGCGGCAGGACAGGAAGAGCGAGTTCACCCAGTCCACCTCGCCGATGTACAGCAGGTGCTCGACCAGCGCCCGCTCGGTACGGAACCGGTAGCGCACCTTCTCGTCGGCGTACCGGCGGACCTCCTTGCCGGGGAAGTCCACCACGATCGATTCGACGCTTTCACCGTCGTAGCCGACCAGGTCGAAGCGGACCGGGCCGCCGACCCCCTTGGCCAGGTAGATCGACTCGTCCAGCAGCGGCTCGATCCGGCGCTTCATCTCGCCGAGCACGTCCACCTCGGGGTGCCGCCAGGACGCCTTCTCCGCCTCGATGACGCCGCGCTTGCGCTCCCGCATCTCCTCCAGGTGCGCGACCTTGTTGGCGAAGAACTCCTCGACCGGCACCGGGTGGGTGGTCTCGCAGGACTCCGTGCTGATCTCGGCGACGCTGCCGGGCAGCAGCACGACGCCGTTGGTGCCGCCGACCTTGGCGTACTCGGAGAGGAACACCGACTGGTCGGGGAAGATGTTGCCCTCGTCGCCGTGGATGTCGTTGAACTGCCACAGCGCGTCGTCGAGGAAGCAGGGCGGGCCGGCGATCGGGAAGACGTGGTCGGCCTTCAGGTCGTCGATGTAGCGCCAGGTGCGGTCGAACTGCCGGTCCCGCTTCTGCTTGCCGAACGCGGTCTTCGCCGCCTGCGGCAGCTCGTACACCATCGGGTACCAGATCGCGCCGGAGAACTGCAACATGTGCGCGTGCACGTGGCCCAGCTCGGCGAAGACGCTGAGGTCGCTCGGGCGGGCGTCGTTCTGGTTGAGCAGCCGCACCCCGTCGTACTCCACCCACAGCGAGGAGTCACCGATCGGGCCGTCGGTCGGGCTGGTCAACGCCTGGATCATGATTTTCAGGCCACCGTCCAGCTCGACGACCTGCTCGTTCGGCGCCTTGAGGAACTTCGTGAAGCCCAACTCCCGCAGCTCGTCCTCCATCTCTGAGGTGGGGAACTCGGGCAGCAGGACGGTGGCGTCCTTCGACACGTACCGCCGCAGGTGGGCGGCGTCGAAGTGGTCCCGGTGCAGGTGCGAGACGTACAGGTAGTCGACCTGGCCCAGGGTCTCCCAGTCGAGCAGGGAATTGTCCGGGAAAGGAAACCACGAGGCGAAGTAGGCGGGATTGACCCACGGATCGCACAGGATGCTGCCCGCGGCCGTGTCGATCCGCATGCTGGCATGTCCCGTACCGGTCACTCGCACCGCAGTCCCCCTCGCACAAGGCAATCCAAGGTGTACGTCGAAGACGCTACCGGAGGCGCTGCGTCCGTCGTCCCGCGACGCCGGTAGTGCCCGTCCTGCCGGAGGTCCACCGGACCTTCGCGGACCTCCCGCGGAACTCCCGTGGACTCCGGCGGACCGGAGCGCGGCCGGGGGTTCCCGGGTGGCGTACCGCCATCAGGGCGGACCCCGCACCGGCCCCGGTGCGGGGCGTGCCAGACTACTCGGAGATCCGATCGCGAGGGAAGGACCGACAGTGGCAGGAAGCGAGCCGGTAACCGCGCCAGATCAGCACAAGCCCGGGCACCGCAAGTCCGGGCGCATCGGCGCGGTGCTCTCCGCGCTGGCGCTGCTGGCGATGCTCTGCGGCAACCACGAGGGCAGGGTCGAGGACCTCTGGCTGGTCGGTCTGGCCGCGCTGCTGCTGGCGATCGTCATCGGCGACGCGGTGCTGCGCCGCAACGGCCTGCGCTCCTGACCCCGCGCGTCGGGGCGCCCGGACGCCGGGCTCACCACGCGGGCGACGACGCACGATCACGAGGGCCCTCCCCCACCGGGAATGGGCCCTCGTGCATGTCGACCCGGCCGGTCAGCGACCGAGCAGAATGTCCTGTACGTCCTTGAGAGCGGCGTCGACCTCGGCCTCGAAATAGCCACCCGGCACCAGCCCGAACCGCAGAGTGTCCAGGTCACGCGGATTCACCGGCATCGGGTTACGGCCCTGCATCCCGCCGAGCAACGCCTCGAAGAAGCGGTCGACCTGGTCCGGGTCGTACCCGCTGCCGAAGCGCCGCACCTGGAAACTGCGCCGGATCTGGTCCACCCGGTACAGGTCGCTGCCGGGCGGGCCGGCCATCGGCGGACCCACCATCGGTGGACCGGACATGGGCGGGCCAGACATGGGCGGGCCGGACATGGGCGGGCCAGACATCGCCGGACCGGACATCGGCGGGCCACCCGGCCCCTGCTGAGACATGGGAGGTGGCCCGGCCGGGCCACGACCCCGCAGATCACGCAGCTCCCGATCGGACATCCGAATCTCGGCCGTCATGTCGGCGCGACCGTGCCGGCCGGCCTCGAAACCATCGAACCGCGGCTCATCCTGGCCGTACCCGCCCTGCCCGGGCGGCAGGCCGCGCTGCGGCAGGGCACCGTGGCCGCCACCCGGCCCACCGGGGCCCATCGGGCCGCCGTGCCCCAACTGGCCACCGTGACCGGCCGGGCCACGCGGCGCGTCGTACCCGCCCCGTGGGGCGTCGTACCCGCCGGCGTAGGCACCGGTCGGCTCGTCGTACCCGCCCCGTGGGGCGTCGTACCCGCCGGCGTAGGCACCGGTCGGCTCGTCGTACCGGTTGCCGTAGCGGTCGGCCGGGCCGGGCTGCGCCGGCATCGCACGCGGTGGCATCGGCTGCGGGACGGGCGGGGCCGAACGGTGGTCGTCGCGCATCGGCGGGCCGACCCGATCCGCCGCCGCGCGCAGGTCACCGCTGCGGCCACCCAGGCCACCGCGCTCCTCCAGCTCGGCCAGCTGCCGCTCCACCCGGTCCAGGTGCAGGTCCACCTGCCACTCGTCGTACCCGTTGAAGCGGACCCGGAAGACGACGTCATGGACCTCCTGGGAGGCAACGGGTGCGCCCACCGGCTGGCCGGCCAGTGTCGCCTCGACCCGGTCCAGGAAGGCGTCCACCTCGTCGACCTTGTAGCCCCGGCGGAGCGCTTTGCGCCGGAAACGCTGACCCTGACTCGCCACTATGTCTCCTGGTCTCGTACCGCTACGCCCGGTCACGCCCGCGAGGCGCGTCGGTGTCCCTGTCCTCGGCGGCAGCCAGTTGCCCACACGCGCCGTCGATCTCGCGCCCCCTGGTGTCCCGCACCGTCGTGGACACCCCGGCATCCCGCAACCGCCGGACGAACTCCCGCTCGACCGGTTTGGGGCTGGCGTCCCAGCGACTGCCCGGCGTCGGGTTGAGCGGAATAAGGTTCACGTGGGTCAATCTGCCGGCCAACAGCCGACCGAGCAGATCGGCCCGCCACGGCTGGTCGTTCACATCCTTGATCATCGCGTATTCGATCGACACGCGGCGCCCTGTCCGGGCCGCGTAGTCCCACGCTGCGTCCAGCACTTCGGCTACCTTCCAGCGCTGGTTGACCGGCACGAGTTCGTCGCGCAGATCATCATCGGGGGCGTGTAGCGACAGCGCAAGGGTCACCGAGAGGTCTTCGCTGGCCAGTCGGCGGATGGCCGGAACCAGCCCGACCGTGGAAACGGTGATGTGCCGCTGGGACAGCCCGAGCCCCTCCGGCGCCGGCGCGACCAGCCGGCGGATCGCGCCGACCACCCGCGAGTAGTTGGCCAGCGGCTCGCCCATCCCCATGAACACAACGTGCGACAGCCGCGGCGGCGCACCCGCCACCACCCCGGAGGCGGCGACACCGGCCAGGTAGACGGCCTGGTCGACGATCTCCGCGGTGGAGAGGTTGCGGGTCAGCCCGGCTTGGCCGGTGGCACAGAACGGGCAGGCCATGCCACAGCCGGCCTGGCTGGAGATGCAGACGGTCACCCGGTCCGGGTAGCCCATCAGCACGCTCTCCACCAACGCGCCGTCGTGCAGCCGCCACAGCGCCTTGCGGGTGGCGCCGTCGTCGCAGGCCAGCTCGCGCACGGGGTGCAGCAGGGTGGGCAGCAGCCCGCCGGCGATCCTCTTGCGGGTCGCCGCCGGCAGGTCCGTCATCTGCTCCGGGTCGCGTACCAGCCGCCCGAAGTAGTGATGGGAGACCTGCTTGGCGCGGAAGGCCGGCTCACCCAACTCGGTCACCAGCGCCTGACGCCCGGGCAGATCCAGGTCGGCGAGGTGGCGGGGCGGCATCGCGGGCCGGCGGCCGGGGGCGTCGGGGTCTACGGGAATCACAGGCAGGCTCGTCATGACCGGTCCAGTCTGTCACGCCGTTCGGCGAACTCACCTGCCCGGAAGTGCCGAATCCGCAGCGACCGGGCAGGCCGGGCGGACAGCCGCGCGTGATTCATTCCTCAACTCACCACCGGCACGAAGACCGCCAGCAGCAGGTAGGCGGTGGGTACGGCGAAGAGGATCGAGTCCAGCCGGTCCATCAGGCCACCGTGCCCGGGCAGCAGATTGCTCATGTCCTTCACGCCCAGGTCACGCTTGATCATGGACTCGGCCAGGTCGCCGAGGACCGCCGCACCGGAGACCGCGAGCCCGAACACCGCCCCCCACCAGGGCGAGATATCCAACAGTTGCCAGACCAGCAGGGCACTGCCGGCCGCCGCCGCGGTCACCGAACCGGCGAAGCCCTCCCAGGACTTCTTCGGACTGATCGACGGGGCCATCGGATGCCTGCCGAAGGCGACCCCGGCGGCGTACCCGCCGGTGTCGGAGAGCACCACCGCGACCAGGGTCACCAGCACCCGCAGGTGCCCGTCGTCGGGAACCGCCGCGAGCAGCGCCGCGAACCCGCCGAGGAACGGCACGTACACCGCGATCAGGGTGGCCGCCGTGATGTCCCGCTGGAAGTTGGCCGGGCCGTCGCCGAGCCGCCAGATCATCGTGCCGAGCACGGTGACCAGCAGCCCGAGACTGAGCGCGTCCGGGCCGGCGAACCAGGCCAGCCCCACGGTGAGCACCCCGCCGGCAACCAGCGGCACCAGCGGCGGGTGGGCGTCGCTGCGGCGTACCGCGCGGACCATCTCCCAGATGCCGACACCGACCGCCGCGGCCACCACGGCCAGGAACCCCTGGCGGTAGACGAAGAGGGGTACGAGGATCAACGCGCCCAGCCCGACACCGACCCCGATCGCCGCCGGGAGATCACGCCCGGCCCGACCGGCGGCGGGCTGCTGCGTCGGCGGCCGTTCCGCCGAGGCTCGGCGCCTACCGGGCGACCGCCTCGTCGGCGAGGGCTGCGCCTCCTCGTCGATCTCCGCCGGGACCGGCGGAATCTGGGCGGTCGGTGCGTCGTCGTCCCGCGCCGGCGCGAGCGACGAGGTCGGTGGAACGTCGCGGACCGGGGCCAGCGACGCGGTCGGCGCGTCGTCGTACACCGGTCGGACCGGGCCACGACCCGCGCCGGGAACCTCCGTCGGCCCGGTGCTCAACGCGTTGATCGGGCCGGAGCCTGGCGCGCTGATCGGCCCGGGCTGCGGTGCGTTGATCGGCCCGGTGCCCGGTGCCCGGGTCGGGCCGGCGTTCGGTGTGCTGGTGGTCGGGCCGGTGCCCGGCTGGCCGGACGGCGGAGCGGGCGGGCCGTCGTGGTGGCGGCCGGCCCGGGAGCGGTCACGCGCCTCGCCCGGAGACGGGGAGAGGCCGTCCTCGCGCGTGCCGTACGGCACGCCCCGGTCGTCCCAGGCAGGCTCGTACGGGTCGACGTCCGGACCGTCCGGACCTCGGTCACGCGGGCGGGGGCGGGCCTGCGGCCCGGCGTACGGCTCGGAGGCGGGCTGCCGGCCCCAGGGCTCGACGTCCCGCTCCGGCCAGGGCAGCGCCGAGGGGCGCTCCGGCCGGTTCCAGCCACGCGGCTCGGTGCCGCCGTAGGGGTCGGGGTGGTACATCAGGCACCAGACGACGGTACGAGTTCCACCACATGACGCAAAACCAAAGCCATCCCCTACACACGTGAGGTGTTCCGTCCGATTGGCCGGCCCGACGACCGGCCGATCCCCGGCGTTCACCGCGCGGTGGTCGGGAATCGTGCCGAGCCTACTGCACCGCTCCCCCGGACAGGGTGGACGATGACCCGCCCACCCTCGCCGCCGCGACGGCGGCGAGGGTGCGACGCCAGCGGCACCGGCGTCCCACCGCCTGCGACGGGCGGGCGGCACACCGGTGCCACGGGTACGGCGAGGGCGCTCAGACCTCGAGCAGTTCCGCTTCCTTGTGCTTGACCAACTCGTCGACGGTGGCGACGTATCGCTGGGTGAGGTCGTCGAGTTCCTTCTCGGCGCGCCGGCCTTCGTCCTCGCCGACCTCGCCGTCCTTGACCAGGCGGTCCAACTCTTCCTTGCCCTTGCGGCGGATGTTGCGGACGGCCACCTTGGCTTCCTCGCCCTTGTGCCGGGCCACCTTGATCATCTCGCGGCGGCGTTCCTCGGTCATCTGCGGGAGCAGGATGCGCAGCTGGTTACCCTCGTTGTTCGGGTTCACCCCGAGGTCGGAGTCGCGGATCGCCTTTTCCATCGCGTTGAGCTGCGAGTTGTCGTACGGCTTGATGATCACCATGCGCGGCTCGGGGACCCCGATGGAGGCCATCTGCGGCAACGGCGTCGGGCTGCCGTAGTAGTCGATCACGATCCGGGAGAACATGGCGGCGTTGGCGCGACCGGTACGGATCCCGCCGAACTCCTCCTTGGCGTGCTCGATGGCACGCTCCATCTTCTCCTCGGCCTCGAGGAGGGTGTCGTCGATCACCGGTCTCCTCGCCTCCTTCTGTTGCTCGTCGTGGGCTGTGGCGGCGGCCCGTCGGAGGACCGCCACGGTGGGGCCGGCGGGGCCGTTCAGGCGGTGATCAGCGTACCGATCTTGTCGCCCCCGACCGCCCGGATGATCGTGTCGTCGCCCTGGGCGCCGAAGACCAGCATCGGCAGACCGTTCTCCATGCAGAGGCTGAACGCGGCGGCGTCGGCCACCCGCAGGTTGCGGCGCAGCACCTCGGAGAAGGTGATCGAGTCGAACTTGCTGGCGGTGGAGTCGACCCGGGGATCGGCGGTGTACACGCCGTCCACCCCGTTCTTGCTCATCAGCACCACGTCGGCGCGGATCTCCAGCGCGCGCTGCGCGGCGACCGTGTCGGTCGAGAAGTACGGCATACCGGCGCCGGCCCCGAAGATCACCACACGGCCCTTCTCCAGGTGCCGGATAGCGCGCAACGGGATGTACGGCTCGGCGACCTGGGCCATCGTGATCGCGCTCTGCACCCGGGTCTCGATGCCCTCCTTCTCCAGGAAGTCCTGCAGAGCCAGGCAGTTCATCACGGTCCCGAGCATGCCCATGTAGTCGGCCCGGGCCCGGTCCATGCCGCGCTTCTGCAGCTCGGCGCCGCGGAAGAAGTTGCCGCCGCCGACGACGACGGAGACCTGCACGCCACGCCGGACGACGGTGGCGATCTGCCGGGCGATGGCCTGCACGACGTCCGGGTCGACGCCGATCGCGCCGCCGCCGAAGACCTCACCGGAAAGCTTCAGCACCACCCGGCGGGTCCGCCCCGGGGGCGGCGCCGTCGGATCGCTCGCCTCCAGGCTCCGGTCACTCACAACCTGCGTCATCCGCCCCGCCCTTCCCCGGGCGCACGTCCCGCGCGCCGCGTACCGCTCAGCTGCCGTTGCCGACCCTATGTGACGAGGAGGCCGAGGTGCCTGTCACGTACACCTGCGGCCTCCTCGTCGACGTTCCCTGCCCACGGACGCGCCATGCGCCCGGTCCGGCGGATCAGGCCTGGCCGACCTCGAACCGCAGGAAGCGGGTCACCTCGATGCCGGCCTCGGCCAGCACCTGCTTCACGGTCTTCTTGTTGTCGGCGACCGAGGCCTGCTCCAGCAGGACGTAGTCCTTGAAGAAGGCGTTGACCCGACCCTCGACGATCTTCGGCAGCGCCGCCTCGGGCTTGTTCTCCTCACGGGCGGTCTGCTCGGCGATGCGCCGCTCGGACTCGACGACCTCAGCCGGCACCTCGTCGCGGGTGAGGTACTTCGGCCGCATCGCGGCGATCTGCATGGCGACCCCACGGGCGTCCGAGTCAGCCGCCTCGTCGCCGGCTGCCTGGCCGGCGCTCGCGCCGGCGGTGCCGGTGTACTGCACCAGCACGCCGACCGCCGGCGGCAGGTCCTGGCTCTTGCGGTGCAGGTAGACAGCGGTGGTGCCGTCGAGCTTGGCGAAGCGGTTGAGCACCAGCTTCTCACCGATCTTGGCGGACTGCTCCTGGACCAGGTCGGCCACCGTCCGGCCGTCGAGCTCGGAGGCGAGCAGCTCCTCGGCGTTGCTCACGCCGCTGCGCTCGCCGTGCTCGACCAACTGCTGGGCCAGCGCGATGAAGGCTTCGTTCTTGGCCACGAAGTCGGTCTCGCAGTTGAGCTCGAGCAGCGCGTGGCCGGAGTGCGCGACGAGGCCGTTGGCGGCGGTGCGCCCGGCCCGCTTGCCGACGTCCTTGGCGCCCTTGACACGCAGGATCTCGACGGCCTTGTCGAAGTCGCCCTCGGCCTCGGTCAACGCCTTCTTGCAGTCCATCATGCCGGCGCCGGTGAGGTCGCGGAGCTTCTTGACGTCCGCGGCGGTGAAGTTGGACATGACTCTCTCTTCGGTGTCGTGTCGGAACTGCGGTGGGATGGTCTGGATGCCGGTCACCCGGATCCGGGCCGGATGTGCCCGGCGTACCCGCCGCTCCCCGCCGCCGGCCGAACCGGACGGCGGGGACGCGACGGGGCGGTCACTCCGCGGCGGCGGCCGCCGGCTGCTCGACCGGCGCCTGCTCGACCGGCGCCTGCTCGACCGGCGCCTGCTCGGCCGCCGGCTGCTCGGCCGGCGCCTGCTCGTCGGCCTTCTTCGGCTCCTCGAGCAACTCGCGCTCCCACTCGGCCAGCGGCTCGTCGGCGCCGACCTGGCCCGCCTCGGGCTTCTCGTCGGCGCCCCGGCGGCGGCCCGACCGCGCGATCAGGCCGTCGGCCACGGCGGCGGCGACAACCCTGGTCAGCAGCTCGGCCGAGCGGATCGCGTCGTCGTTACCCGGGATCGGGAAGTCGACCTCGTCCGGGTCGCAGTTGGTGTCGAGCACGGCGATCACCGGGATGCCCAGCTTACGGGCCTCGTCGACGGCGATGTGCTCCTTCTTGGTGTCGATCACCCAGATCGCGGCCGGGAGCTTCTGCATGTCGCGCAGGCCACCGAGGGTCTTGGTGAGCTTGGTCTTCTCGCGGAACAGCTGCAGGGTCTCCTTCTTGGTGTAACCGGCGGCGGTGCCGCTCAGGTCACCCAGGGCCTCCAGCTCCTTCATCCGCTGCAGCCGCTTGTACACCGTCTGGAAGTTGGTCAGCATGCCACCGAGCCAGCGGTGGTTGACGTACGGCTGGCCGACCCGGGTCGCCTGCTCGGCGATGGCCTCCTGGGCCTGCTTCTTGGTGCCGACGAAGAGGATGCTGCCGCCCTCGGCGACGGTGTTGCGCACGAAGTCGTACGCCTTCTCGATGTAGTCGAGGGTCTGGCGCAGGTCGATGATGTAGATACCGTTGCGCTCGGTGAAGATGAAGCGCTTCATCTTCGGGTTCCAGCGCCGGGTCTGGTGCCCGAAGTGGACACCGCTTTCCAGCAGCTGACGCATGGTCACGACGGCCATGGTGGGGTACTCCCTCTGATCCCTGGTTGTCCCACCCGGCCGGCGGCCGGGTGTCCTGGCGCCCGGTCGCCGGCCATGGTGGGCCCGACCGGGATCGGGACCAGGGAGACCGTCGCCCCACGGAACCGTGGAGAGGGCGCGCGAGGTCGACCGCGCGAGGCGGTCGCCAGTCGCCCAGTGTACGCCTCCGTCGCGTCGTCGGTCCGCCGGGTGCGCGAACCGCCCGATAGCACACCGCCCACATGATCAGGTAGCCGTCCACAGGCCGCCGCGTCGTCCACAGCCCCCGAGGTGCGGGCGACCCGGTGACCGGTCGACACCACATCCTCGGCGGCATGACGAAGCGGAACCAGGCGGTCGGCGCGTACGGCGAACGGTGTGCGCTGCGCCACCTCATCGGAGCGGGCCTGCGTCCGGTCGCCCGCAACTGGCGCTGCCCGGACGGCGAGATCGACATCATCGCCTGGGACGGCCCGGTGCTCGCCTTCTGCGAGGTGAAGACCCGACGCACCGGCGACTACGGCACCCCGGCCGAGGCCGTCGTGCCACGCAAGGCCCGCCGGTTGCGTGGCCTGGCGGCCCGCTGGCTGGCCGAGAGCGGCGTCACCGCCGACGAGGTGCGCTTCGACGTGCTCGCGGTCCGCCTGCCGGCCGCCGGTCCGGCACTGGTCGAACACGTCAAGGACGCGTTCTGATGGGCCGACCGGGTATCCACCGACCCCGCCGCCGTGCTCCGGCGACGCCGGGAGGAGCGCGGTGAGCTACGCCAAGGTGCTCTGCGTGGGGTTGGTCGGGGTGACCGGGCACCTGGTCGAGGTGGAGGCCGACCTGTCGCCGGGGCTGCCCGCGGTGGCCATCTCCGGGCTGCCCGACACCGCGCTGCACGAGGCCCGTGACCGGGTCCGCGCCGCCATCGTGAACTCCGGGCAGCGCTGGCCCAACCGGCGCATCACGCTCAACCTCCTGCCGGCGGCGCTGCCCAAGCATGGTTCGGCGTTCGACCTGGCCATCGCGGCGGCCGTGCTCGGCGGCTCCGGGGAACTGCCCCTCACCCCGCTGGACGGGGTGGTGGTCCTCGGCGAACTGGGCCTGGACGGGACGGTCCGCCCGGTGCGTGGGGTGCTGCCGATGGTCGCCGCGGCGGCGCGGGCCGGGCACGACCGGGTCGTCGTCCCGGTGCAGAACGCCCGGGAGGCGGGAGTCGTCCCCGGTGTCCGGGTCCGGGCCGTCGACACGCTGCACCGGCTGGTCTCGTACGTCCGCGACGGCAGCCCGCTGCTGGCCGCACCGACCGACCCGCCGCGCAGCGATCCCGGCGGGCCGGACCTGGCCGACGTGGCCGGTCAGGGGCTGGGTCGGCGGGCGCTGGAGGTGGCCGCCGCCGGCGGGCATCACCTGGCGCTGCTCGGGCCGCCCGGCGCGGGCAAGACGATGCTGGCCGAGCGGCTGCCGTCGATCCTGCCGGAGTTGGACGACGACGCGGCGCTGGAGGTCACCGCGCTGCACTCGATCGCGGGGCTGCTCCCGCCCGACGGGCGGCTGGTGCGGCGTCCGCCGTTCCAGGCGCCGCACCACACCGCGACCGTTCCGGCGCTGGTCGGCGGCGGGAGCGGGCTGGCCCGGCCCGGCGCGGTCTCCCTGGCCCACCGGGGCGTGCTCTTCCTCGACGAGGCACCCGAGTTCAGCAAGGGCGCGCTGGAGGCACTGCGGCAACCGCTGGAGCACGGCCGAGTCCAACTGGCCCGCAGCGGCGGCGGCACCGAGTACCCGGCCCGCACCCAACTGGTGCTGGCCGCGAACCCCTGCCCGTGCGCGAAGCCCGCCGGCGACGCGTACTGCGAGTGCAGCCCGCTGGCCCGGCGGCGCTACCTGGGCCGGCTCTCCGGGCCGCTGCTCGACCGCATCGACCTGCAGGTGAAGCTGCTGCCGGTGCGGGCGGCGGAGTTGCTGGAGACCGTCGGTGCCGGTGAGTCGTCGACCGACGTCTCGGCCCGGGTGGCGGCGGCCCGGCGGGCGGCGGCGGCCCGGTGGGAGCCGACCGGCCGCCGGCTCAACGCCGAGATCCCCGGCCCGTATCTGCGCCGGCCGCCGTGGCGGCTGCCCGCCGGGGACACCGCCGAGCTGCGCGCTCGGCTCGACTCCGGCGCGATCTCCGCCCGGGGGTTCGACCGGATCATCCGGCTGGCCTGGACGATCGCCGACCTGGACGGCCGGGACCGGCCGGGGCGTGAGGACGTGCTGGAGGCCATTCAACTGAGAACGGGGGAAGGGACATGAGCGCGCGGGAGGAGCGGCTGCTGGCCCGGATCGCGTTGACCTGGCTCACCGAACCGGGCACCTGGGCGGTGTACCGGTTGGTCCAGCGGCTCGGCCCGGTGGCCACGCTGGACCTGCTGTGCGACGGCGGGGCGTCGGACCGGCGGCTGCGCGAGGCGGTGGCCGCGCGCCTGCCGGCGGGAAACCCCCGGGCGGTCGCCACCGACGCCCTCGCCCGGGCCGAGCGGGTCGGCGCCCGGATCCTCACCCCGGAGGACGACGAGTGGCCCGCCCAGCTCAACGACCTGCACCGGCTCGTCCTGGCCGGCGCCACCCGCCGGGTCGACCTGGAAACCGCGCCGCCGCTCTGCTTCTGGGTACGCGGCGGATGGCCGCTCGGCGAGGCCCTGGACCGCTCGGTAGCGGTGGTCGGCGCCCGCGCGGCCACCGGGTACGGCATCCACGTCGCCACCGAGATCGGGTACGGGCTGGCCGACCGGGACTGGTCCGTGGTCTCCGGCGGCGCGTTCGGCATCGACGCCGCCGCACACCGGGGCGCGTTGACGGCCGGCGGGGTGACCGTGGCGGTGCTCGCCTGCGGGGTGGACCGCCCTTACCCGATGGGCAACGCGGCGTTGTTCGACCGGATCGCCGATACGGGGTTGCTGGTCAGCGAGTGGATGCCCGGTTCCGATCCATTGCGCCCGAGGTTCCTGATCCGCAACCGGGTGATCGCCGCGGCCACCCGGGGGACGGTCCTGGTGGAGGCGGCGGCCCGCAGCGGCGCGACCCAGACCCTGCACCGGGCGCTGGCCATGGGCCGGCGGGCGATGGTCGTCCCGGGCCCGGTGACCTCGGCGATGTCGGTCGGCGCGCACGAGCTGCTGCGCGAGCGGCAGCACGCCCGGCTGGTGACCGGGGTGGCGCACGTGCTGGAGGAGGTGGGCCGCATCGGCGAGGACCTGGCGCCACCGGCGCGCGGCGCCGAACGTCCGACCGATCGACTGGACGACGAGGCGGCCCTGGTGCTGGAGTCGTTGCCGCGGCGCGGCGCGCTCAGTGTCGATGCCCTGGCGGCCCGCGCCGGGGTGGACCTGCGGACGGCGCTGCGGAAGCTCTCTCTGCTGGAGGAGCTGTCGCTGGTCGTCCGCCGGGACGGCGGCGGGTACGCCCTCGCCCCGCCGCCGTCGGGTGGCTCGGCGGCGCGGGCCACCGCGGCCCCGACCGGGCAGCCGTCACCGTCGGGATGCTCCGGGTCAGCGGCGGGATGAGCGGCTCAGTCCGCCTCGAAGCGGATCTCCAGGTCACGCTGGCGTGTGCAGCGCCGCACGAGCGCCACCACCCGGCGGAGCTGGTCGGTCTCGGCCCGGGTACGGGCGGCCTCGGCCAGGCGGTCCAGTTCGGCGAGGAGATGGAGGGCTCGCTGCGCACCCACCACGAGGTCGCCGGCCGGGCCGACCTGGTCCAACAGCGGGGTGGCACCGCCGCCCCGACCCCGGTTCACCAGGTCGAGCAGCAGATCGTCCGGGTCGGCCACCAGCTGGGTGGCGACCGGGTACGGCGGGCGAGCCGGACCGCGGGGCACCAGTCGGTAGAGGACGACGTCCAGGCCCATGAGGGTCCTCCTCCCGTCGGCGCACCCACCCCCGGCGGTGCGATGCCGGCGCGGTGGGCCGTCCCTGCCGTCCAGTCTTACCGCCGTCGTCACCTCCGGGCCAGCGTCGATCCGCCCGGATTCACCGGGGCGTGGCAGCCGCCGTCGACGCCGGCACGGCCGGGGTTCGGGCCAGCTGCCCGGCGACGACGGTCGGCGTGCCCTGGCCCACCGGCGTGGGCCGGTGAGAGGATCGCGGCCATGCCTGTTCAGCGCCGCTCCATACTCGGTCTCGGACTCGCCGCCGCCGTCGGGCTCACCGGCTGCGGGGAGAACCGGCCCGCCGCCCGGTCGGGTTCCTGGCAGGTGCCTTCCTCGGAGGGCGGCCAGGGCGGCGCGGCGTCCGGCCGGGCACCCCGGGTCCCCGGCGCCGGGCCGACCGCCGCCGCGCGGCCCCGCGCCCTGTCCACGGCGCTGCACCGGTACCTGCAGCCAACCACGGAGAACCCGAAACATCCCACGTACCCGGGCGCGGTGGTGCTCGCGCAGGTCGACGGCGTACCGACCGACCATCTCGCGGCAGGCGAGGCGTTGCGCTACGACGCCGGCGCGGTGCTGCTGCCCGCCGCGAAACGCGTCGCCATGCGGCCGGACTCGATCTTCGACCTGGCCTCGATCACGAAGGTCTACACCACGATCCTCGCGCTTCAGCAGGTCGACAAGGGACGGATTGACCTTGACGCGCCGGTGCTCCGGTACCTGCCCGACTTCACCGGCGCCGGCAAGTCGGCCGTCACGGTCGCGATGCTGCTGGCCCACACCAGCGGTCTGCCGGTCGGGGCGAAGGTGACCGGTTACTCGACGATCGCACAACGGTGGCGCGCGGTGCTCGCGACGCCGCTGGTCAGCGGGGCCGTACCGGGCACGGTGTTCCGCTACTCCAGCGTCGGCCTGATGGTCGTCGGCAGGCTCGTGGAGAAGGTGACCGGGCAGAGCCTCGACCGCGCCCTGAAGGTCGGCCTGACCGAGCCGCTGGGACTACGGCACACCGGGTTCAACCCGAACACCTGGCTCAGCGCCACCGACCGGGCCGCCCGTCTGGTCGCCACCGACGCCCGCTCCTCCCGTGGGCTGCTGCGCGGCGTGGTACACGACGACGTGGCCAATCAGCTGGGCGGCATCGCCGGACACGCCGGCATCTTCAGCACCGCCGAGGAGGTGGCCGTCGTCGGTCAACTGCTGCTGGACGGCGGCACGTACGGCGGGCAGCGGATCCTCGCCGCGAGCACCGTACGACGGATGCTGCGCAACGCCACCGTCGGGCTGCCCGCGGTGGACCCGGAGCGTCCCGCCCGCACCGCCGACCACGGTCTCGGCGTGGTGCTCGACCAGCCCTGGTTCATGGGCGGGCTGGCCAGCCCCACCGCCTTCGGGCACACCGGCTTCACCGGTACCTCACTGGTGGTCGCGCCCGACCGGCGGATGGTACTGGTGCTGCTCACCAACCGCGCCCATCCGAACTGGAGTTGGTCGAACCCCGACCCGGCCCGGGTCGCCGTGGCGAACGCGCTGGCCTGACCGCCACGATGAGCCGCGAGAGTACCCGCAGCAGGCACCAGGCGCTGCCGCCGGCGATGCGGGAGGCGGTGGACGACTTCGCCGACCATCTGGCCCGGGTACGCAACCGCTCCGTACACACCGTGCGCGCCTATGTGGCCGACCTGGTCTCGCTGCTCGACCACGCCGGCCGGATGGGTTGCGCCACGCCGGCCGACCTGGAGCTGACCGTGCTGCGCAGCTGGCTGGCCAAGCAGCGGACGCTGGGCGCGGCACGTCGCTCGCTGGCGAGGCGGGCGGCGACCGCCCGGACCTTCAGCGCGTGGGCACATCGCAACGGGTTGCTCGCCACGGATGTGGCCGTCGCGCTGGCCAGTCCCCAGGGGCACCGGGAGCTGCCGACGGTGCTCCGCGCCGACCAGGCCGCCGCCCTCGTCGAGGCGCCGGCCCGGGCCTCCCGCGCGACCGGCACCGGAACCGTCGACTCCCACGCCGGGCCCGGCGACGACCGGGCTCGACCCGGCGACGAGACGGTCCGACCCGTCGGGGCGGCTCGACCCGCCGCCGGGGCGGTCGGTGTCGGCGACGAGGCGGTCCGCCTGCGCGACCGGATCCTGCTGGAGCTGCTCTACGGCACCGGAGTGCGGATCAGCGAGGCGTGCGGCCTGGACGTCACCGACGTCGACCAGGGCCGGCGGGTGGTGCGGGTGCTCGGCAAGGGCGGCCGGGAGCGGTCCGTGCCCTACGGGGTGCCGGCGCAGCGGGCGATCGACGACTGGCTGCGGTCCGGTCGGCCGGCCCTGGCCGGGCCAGGATCGGGAACTGCCCTGCTGCTCGGCGCCCGGGGTGGGCGGCTGAACCCGACGACCGCGCGGCGGATCGTCGCCGGTTACGCCGCCGACCTCGGGTTGCCCCGGGTCAGCCCACACGGGCTGCGCCACTCGGCGGCGACCCACCTGCTCGAAGGCGGCGCGGACCTGCGGGCGGTGCAGGAACTGCTGGGGCACTCGTCGCTCGGCAGCACCCAGATCTACACCCACGTGTCGGTGGAGCGGCTGCGGGCGGCGTACCGGCAGGCCCATCCCCGCGCCTGACCCGGGCCCGCGGACCGGAGGTCGACAAACCGATCAAGGATACGATCGCGGCATGACCGTCGTCCGGCCGCCCGAGCCGATTCCCGGCGCCCGACTGCTCTTCTCCCTCGACCCGGCGGTCAGTCACCTCAACCACGGTTCGTTCGGCGCGGTGCCGGTCGCCGTGCAGCGCGCCCAGCAGCGCCTGCGCGACGAGATGGAGGCCAACCCATTGCGCTTCTTCAGCCAGGGGCTGGTCGACCGGATCACCCACACCCGCCGGCACGTGGCCACCTTCCTCGGCGCCGACCCGGACGGCACCGCGCTGGTCGGCAACGCCACCACCGGCGCCGCCATCGTGCTGCAGTCGATCGGCCTGCGCCCCGGCGACGAGGTGCTCACCACCGACCACGGGTACGGCGCGGTCGACCTCTGCGTCGCCCGGGAGTGCCGGCGGACCGGGGCGGGTGCCAGGGCGCTGCGGGTGCCGCTGTCCGCCACCGACGAGGAGATCGTCGAGATCGTCCGGGACGGCCTGCGACCGGGCCGTACCCGGCTGCTCGTCATCGATCAGATCTCCTCGCCCACCGCCCGGCTCTTCCCGGTCGCGGCCGTCGTGGGGGTGGCCCGGGAGCGGGGGGTGCCGGTGCTGGTGGACGCCGCCCACGCTCCGGGCATGCTCCCGGTCGACGTGACCGCCGTCGGCGCCGACTTCTGGGTGGGCAACCTGCACAAGTGGGCGTACGCGCCGCGCGGCACCGCCGCGCTGGTGGTCGCACCGCGGTGGCGGGAACGGATCGAGCCCCTGGTCGTCTCCTGGGAACAGCACGCCGGATTCCCCCACAGTGTGGAATGGCAGGCGACGTTGGACTACACGGGCTGGCTGAGCGCCCCGGCCGGACTCTTCACGCTGCGCAGCCTCGGGCTGGACCGGGTACGCGCGCACAACGCCGCGCTCGCCGCGTACGGGCAGCAGGTGGTCGGGGCAGCGCTCGGGGTCGCACCGGCCGACCTGCCGGACCCGGGCGGGCCGGGGGTTGCCATGCGGCTCGTCCCGCTGCCGCCGGGCGTCGTCACCACCTTCGACGCCGCCCACGCGCTGCGAGCCCGGATCGCCGAACGGCTCTCGGCGGAGGTGTCGGTGGCCGCCTGGCAGGATCGGGGCTGGCTACGGCTCTGCGGGCAGGTCTACAACACCCCCGACGAGTACGAGCGGCTGGCCGCCCGGCTGCCCGCGCTGCTCGCCCGGGGCTGACCCGCTTCGCGGCCGGCGCTGCCCGCACCGGCAGCCGGTTGCCCGACGCCGGTCGCCCCATCCGGGCGCCGCCGATCCGCCAACAGATTGGACGCCCGACGCCGGCCGTGTCCCGTCCGGCGGGTACGAGCCCCGGTCGGCGTCGACGGGCAACAGCCGGACCGGACCAAGCCCCAGCAACGCCAGCGGGTCGAGATACTCGGCGTCGCGTCGGAGCCCCCAGTGCAGGCAACCCGCCACCGGGCAGCCGGGGTGCCCGGCCAGCAGGGTGCCGAGCGGCGCACCGGCCGGCACCGGGTCGCCCGGACGTACGTCGGGTCGTACCGGCTCGTAGGTGGTCCGCAGGCCCGCCGCGTGCCCGACGGTGATCACCGGCCGGCCGGCAACCGGACCGGCGAAGAGGACCGTCCCGGGCCCGGCCGCCCGCACCGTGGTTCCCGGCGCGGCGGCCAGATCCACGCCGCGGTGACCGGCCTGCCACGGCAGCGGCGGCGGGTCGAAGCGGCGCACCGGGCGCGGCGTCCCGTCGACCGGCCAGCGGAACACCGGACGGTGCCCGGAGTCGGCGGTGGGCGTCACCGCGCCGACCGTCGCCGGTGCTGCCGGCACGCCGATGGCCAGCAGGGCCGCACACCACACCGTCGCACGTCGCACCCGTTGTCGCATGTCGCCAGCATGCCGACGCGACGACCAAGCCGACACGGACAGCCCGTCCGCTGTGGACGACGACAGGCCCTGTGGACAGTCACCCACGGCCGTACCTGATCTGCTAGACCGCCGACCCGACCGCCCGGGCCAGCCCGGCGATCATCACGTTACCGTCCGGCGGCCGCGGCGTGTCGCACCGCCAACTTCATGATCAACCAGAGGTGGGGG